>JAZQPA010000131.1:0-32635 GCA_045628125.1 Bacteroidaceae bacterium | reverse complement strand
AAAAATCTCATCGTTCAGATACTCCAATTTGAACTTATGATATGTATATATAATAGGTTTGACACCATATCTGGCTTCCACTACACTCAGCCAGTTCAGTACTTCGTACTTTACCTGTTGGGGAGTGAGATTACCAACGGTCTCAATGTCTAATACAGGTGGAAGATCACCATCCAGCAGATGTACTCTATTTAAAAAATGTTGAGCTTGTTCCTTACCTGACGAACGAGGACTGAAAAAATGGTAAGCTCCACGAATAAATCCATTCTCTTTAGCATTGCTGAAATTATCATCAAAATTCTTATCAACAATATCTGTTCCTTCAGTTGCCTTTACAAAGATAAAACGGATAGGTTCATCATTGATGGAGGCATTTCGAACCTTCTCCCAATTTATTTTTCCTTGGTAATGAGAGACGTCTATTCCATGAATCTCATAGCCCTCAGGATACTTTACATCACCATAAAGTCCTTTCCATCGGAATGATGAAGGGCCAATGAAAAAATAATAAAAAAAGAACATATAGCCACCCGCAACAGCAACTATAACCAACCAAATTACAGAAGATGGCCAATTTCGGGGATTCATCCACCAAAATCGTCCTTTTTTATAGGGAGTAATAGCCGGATGTACTTTCTGACGAGGTTTTGTGGTTCGTCTTTGTACTGGTCTTGGTTTATGTTCAGTTTCTTTTACCATTTAGTTAAAATTTCTCCCCTTTATAGTTGCGATAATGCTACATAAAGGGGAGAAATAATTATAGAGGTTTAATTACTTAGCCTGCTCTAAAGCCAGAGTCTTGGTGCACTGATCACACACCTCAGTTGGACCCCAGTACTGGATTGGACCTGGGTAGATGTAGCAAGTATTCTTAGCCCACTCCTCGCGCTTAGAAGCGAAGAACTTGTAAGGTGCACCATCCAACTCAACCAAAGCCTTGCGGATAACTGGCTTCATGGCACCGTTACGACGCTCCATATTCATCATCATAGTGATTGGCACACCACCTGCAATCCACTCTGCTGCAGGAGCTGTTGTGTTCTTAATGATAGACATATATCCAGTCTTGCCGTTAGCAATCAGACGAGAAGCATTGAAGCCCAAAGAGTAGCAATAGTCAGCATCATAGTTAGAAGGAGCTGCGCAACGACCTTCATAACCGAAGAAGTGGTGTTGTGCAGAGAACTTACCAGTATACTTACCCTCTTCCTTCCAAGCAGCCAACTTGGTAGCAACCATTGCAGACAGCAACTTTTCAGTCTCAATCAAAGATACCTGTACGTTACCGTGAGGATCACGATCCAGACACAACTGACGCTCTACATCCTTTGGTAATGACTCCAAAACTGCCAAGTTCTCAGGAGCAATATTACCCTTAACAAAAGCAACCTGCTCATCCTTAGAAGCGAACTCACGGCTTTCACCGGTAGCAGGATCAGTCAATACCTCATTCAACTCAGCAATCAGCTTCTTGATAGCTGGGATAAACTCGATCAAACCTTCTGGAATCAGTACGGTACCGAAGTTGTTACCCTCAGCAGCACGATCAGCTACAATCTGAGCTAAGTAAGTTACAACATCATCCAAAGACATAGCCTTCTGCTCTACCTCCTCAGAGATCAAACATGCATTTGGCTGAGTCTCCAAAGCACACTCCAATGCGATATGAGATGCTGAACGACCCATCAGCTTGATGAAATGCCAGTACTTACGAGCTGAATTACAGTCACGCTGAATGTTACCAATCAACTCTGAATATGTCTTACATGCAGTATCGAAACCGAAAGAGGTCTCAATCTGCTCATTCTTCAAGTCACCATCGATAGTCTTAGGGCAACCGATAACCTGCACGCCATAGTTCTTAGCTGCATAATACTCAGCCAATACACATGCGTTTGTGTTAGAATCATCACCACCGATAATCACCAATGCCTTGATACCCAGCTCACGCAGGATCTCGATACCACTCTCGAACTGTGCCTCTTTCTCCAACTTGGTACGACCAGAACCAATAATATCGAAACCACCAGTGTTACGATACTCATCGATGAACTCATCAGTGAACTCTACATACTTATGGTCAACCAAACCACCAGGACCCATCAGGAAGCCGTACAGTTTGCAATCCTTGTTCAATGACTTTACTCCGTCATACAAACCAGAAATCACATTGTGACCACCAGGAGCCTGACCACCTGACAAAATAATACCTACATTGAATGGCTCCAAAGCCTTCTGCTCGCCTGCCTCGAAAGTAATGACTGGCATACCATAAGTGTTAGGGAACATAGCTTTGATCTCATCCTGATTGCCAACGCTCTGAGTTGGAGCACCTTCAACAGCAACTACAGGACCCTGCAGGGCTTTTGGAAGTTTTGGCTGATAAGCAGCTCTTGCCTGCTGCAATGCACTTTTATTCATTGTTATACAAAATTATAATGGTTAATATATAATCACTAAAATAACAGAAGCCAACGGCTTCCTCTAAATCGTAGCAAATTTACATTAATTTTGGCAATTATTATATATATTAATCTACAAAAATGCTTCTTAGTTTTTTTTTTGTCGTTAAATGCTGATTATTTGAAAATTTGTTTTATCTTTGGGGTTGAATATGAATTATAAATTGCGACAAAATGGCTAATAGAAGAAAGTTAAAGAAACAGATTAATTTAATCTGTGGTGAGTTGTTCGCAGAAGTGATAAGCATGAAGTTGTATCACCCAGGAGTAAGTAATGAAGCTTCTGACGACATCATGACCAGTATTTTAAAACTACAGGATGAGATGTTGCGCAGAGTAAGCCATACACAACCAGGAAATGTTAAGGGTTTCTATAAGAAACTATGTCAAGATATGGATTCTCATGTAGATGAGATTTTTGACCAGATTGCAAATCTGAACTGAAATGAGTTTAAAAAAGCGATTATTCAGTTTCCTATACTATAAAGTATTAGGATGGAGAGCGGATGTGTCAGTACCAGATTTGGACAAGTGTATCATATGCAGTGCACCCCATACATCAAACTGGGACCTATTTATTGGTAAGCTTTTTATTGGCGCTATAGGACGAGAGTCGGGTTTCCTGATGAAATCCGACTGGTTCTTTTGGCCATTGGGTCCTATTTTCAGATGGATGGGCGGTATTCCGGTGGTTCGAAGCAAACACACTTCCATGACTAGTCAAATTAGTGAGGTGGCTAAAAAAAGCGATCGTTTTGTGCTTTGCATCACTCCAGAAGGTACTCGTTCTGCAAATCCGGATTGGAAAAAAGGTTTTTGGTATATTGCAAAAGGAGCCAATATACCAATTGTGCTCGCTGGAGTAGACTATGAGAAGAAACTGGTTACTATGAACAAAATAGTTCAACCATCTGATAGTCTAGAGGAAGATATGCGTCAGATAAAACTATATTATAAGGATTTTAAGGGTAAACACCCAGAGAATTTTACAATTGGTGAAGTCTAAGATGAAACTGAAAATTTTATATAGATTCCTGGTAGGAATTTTCCTGCTAGGAATTTCTATTTCCATATCGGCGCAGATCAGATGGGGAAATGTGGATTATACTGGTAAACCATGGGTTCAAAACATATCAAAACCATACAAGATTACTAAGGGACTGCAGAACCGTCATATCTCAATCGGAACCAGTCATGGCCGTTATTTTACCGGTACGGAATGGAAGTGGCAACGCCCTTATCTATATTGTACTGTAGAGGATCTTTTCACTCAAACATTTACCATACCCTATATTATTCCAATGTTGGAACGCTCAGGTGCTATTATCTATTCCTCGCGTGAGCGCGACTGGCAGAAGAATGAAGCCATAGTGGACAATGATGGAGGAATCCGTAATGGCCGGTATTACGAAGACAATGGCATACGCAAATGGCAAGACAGTCAGTTTGCCGGATTTGCTCACAACCGTCGTACTTATCATGATGGTGAAACTCCATTCTTTGAGGGTACTGCCCGAATCTGTCCATTAGTTTCTGATGAGAAGAAAGTCTCAATAGCCCAATGGATTCCAAATATTCCAGAAAGAGGCAATTATGCAGTATATGTAACATATCAAAGTTTTTATGAAAGTGCGCCCGATGCTAAGTACACCATTTTCCATACAGGCGGAACAACTGATGTTTGCGTGAACCAACAGATGGGTGGAGGCACTTGGGTATATTTAGGAACATATGAGTTTGATGCCGGTGAGAAAAACAGCGGTATGGTAGTGTTGACCAACTATAGTCAAAGCAAAGGAGTGGTATGTGCTGATGCGGTCCGTTTTGGTGGAGGCATGGGTAATATAGCAAGAGGTGACAGAAATCAGAAAAGCGGTCTTCCACGATTTCTGGAAGGTGCCCGTTATTCGGCTGAATGGGCAGGTTTCCCCTACTCTGTATACAGCTTCTATGAAGGAGAAAATGATTATAGAGATGATATCAATGCACGTTCCCTAACTACCAATTATTTGAATGGAGGTTCAATCTATAATCCTGATTCACTGGGACTTCATGTCCCTATTGAGGCTCAGTTGGCATTTCACTCAGATGCCGGATACACAAAAGACGACACCTTTGTAGGACCACTAACCATCTGTTCTACTGATAGTGGAGATTCACTTACAGTTTATCCGGGAGGCATTAGCCGAATGGTATCCGAATCGTTAGCCTCTCAAATGTTGTATAGTGCTAAACGTGATCTGGATAAGACTTTCGGCATCAACTGGCCAGCACGCGAGGTTCGAGACCGCGATTATAGTGAAAGCCGTAGAGGTAACGTCCCATCTATGATTTTCGAAATGCTTAGTCACCAGAATTGGGCTGATATGCGATATGGCCATGATCCGAACTTCAAGTTCACGCTCTCCCGTTCCATATATAAGACTGCACTCCGTTTCATCAATGGATTGCATGACAGAGCCACGGTTGTTGCTCCACTTCCCGTACAGGCATTTGCTGTAACACGTACCGATAAAGATAATCAGGTATTATTGACATGGAGACCAGCCAATGACACCAATGATCCGGAAGCAAAACCAACAGGTTATGTACTTTACACCCGTCTTAATGATGGAGGTTTCGATAATGGCCAATTAGTCAACACCAATTCTGCTATCATGGCTGTATCTCCAGGTACGTTATACAGCTTTAAGGTTACAGCTGTAAATGAAGGCGGCGAAAGCATGGATAGCGAAGTGTTAAGTGCTTATATATCACCTAAAGAAAAAGGCCATGAGAATACCATAATGATTGTCAATGGATTCCACCGTCTTTCCGGTCCGAAACCTATCAATACTGATACAGAACTGGGATTTGATCTGAACACTGATGCAGGTGTGCCATACCGATATACTGCAGGGTTTAGTGGAGCACAACGCTATTTCAATAAAGCAGGATTAGGTAAGGAAACTTCTACAGGAACCGGCTATAGCGGACGTGAACTGGAAGGCATGGTCATAGCTGGAAACACATTTGACTATCCAGTAGTTCATGGACGAGCTATTCAGGCATCAGGTCAATACTCATTCGTATCATGCAGTAAACAGGCAATAGAAATTGGGGCTATAAGATTGCAGAATTACTGTTTGGTGGATTTAATATTAGGATTAGAAAAAAATGATGGGTGGAGTCTATTCCCCTATAAGACGTTCTCTGCACAGTTACGACATGCCATAAAAGAATATATGCATCAAGGTGGAAAGATGCTGGTTAGCGGAGCTTTTATAGCCAGCGATATGTTATCGGAAGATGAACAGGATTTTACTTCCAGTGTTTTAAAGTACACTTATGATACTACTATGGCACCTACTTCATCTGCTACCAGCACACTTACCGGATGTGGAATAAACTTCACTATTCCCCGAACACTGAATGAAAAGCAGTATGCTGTACAAACATGCGACTGTCTGCGTCCGATAGATGACAAAGACTGTTTTGCTTCTTTCGCATATACAGAGAATAGCCGTTGTGCTGGAATAGCCTATAAAAACAGTGGTTACCGTGTTATGGCATTAGGTTTCCCGTTTGAAAGTGTGACGAGTCAACGAGACAGAAATACTCTTATGGGTGCAATGCTGCAATTCTTACTGAAATAAGCCTGTAAATCAAAGAAAAGGATTAAATTTGCAAAATTTAAAACAAGATAACAATGTACAAGATTCAAACCAACGCTTCGGGCACACGAAGCATGGAAATAACAGAAGTAAACTTAGAGACTATCCGCCAATATTACCTGTTTCAGGATTTGGTAGACAGTACTGGTATAGTTGATGAGGAGGTCTTAAACAAACTGAAAATGAATGTACGTAGTTTGCTTGAGAATCAGGAGCCTATCGATAAGAATCTAATGGCACTATGCATCGATGTAATATACCATGACAACATGAAGGCATTTGGTCTTCACCAGTTGATTATGCTATATATCAACTGGTTGCACAAGTTGGATGTAGAGAACACCGAAGAACAGAATCTGGAGCAATAATGGAGTATAGGCTGACAGATTTTCTGCCAACCACCAAGAAAGAATGCGAAATGCGAGGGTGGAATACACTGGACATCATTTTGTTCAGTGCGGATGCATATGTAGATCATCCCTCGTTTGGAGCAGCTGTAGTAGGACGTATTTTGGAAGATTGCGGTCTTCGTGTAGCCATTGTACCTCAACCAAACTGGCAGGATGATTTACGTGACTTCAAGAAACTAGGCCGTCCCCGACTGTTCTTCGGAGTATGCCCTGGATGCATGGACTCAATGGTAAATAAATATACAGCAGCCCGCAGACTTCGAAGCGAGGATGCCTATACCCCGGATGGACGTCATGACAAGCGTCCTGAATACCCTACTATAGTCTATACCAAAGCTTTAAAGAAGCTTTTTCCCGATGTTCCTGTTTTATTGGGAGGTATTGAGGCCAGTATGCGAAGACTGACTCATTATGACTATTGGCAGGACCGTCTAATGAAATGTATTCTTTGTGATTCCGGAGCTGACGCCATCGTATATGGTATGGGTGAGAAGCCTATGGCCCAGATTGGCAGCCAACTTAAAGAATATCAGAATGTATCTATTGAATTGTTCCGTACTGTTGTAGAGCAATGTCCGCAAACAGTCATGTTATACAGGAAGGAACTCATTCCTGGTGGCATTAATGACGATGATATTATACTTCATTCACACGAGGATTGCCTGAAAGATAAAAAAAATCAGGCTGAGAATTTCCGGCACATTGAAGAAGAAAGCAATAAATTGCACGCTCAACGAATATTGCAGGCTGTTGACAATAAAGTGGCTGTGGTTAATCCTCCTTTCCCTCCGATGACAACCGAGGAACTGGATCACTCTTTCGATTTACCATACACACGACTACCCCACCCGAAATATAAAGGGAAAACTATTCCTGCATATGAGATGATCAAATTTTCCGTGAACATCCATCGAGGTTGTTTTGGAGGTTGTGCTTTCTGTACAATCTCGGCTCATCAGGGTAAATTTATCATGAGCCGTAGTAAAGAAAGCATTTTGAAAGAGGTGAAAGCAATCACACAAATGCCTGATTTCAGAGGCTATTTGAGTGATTTAGGTGGCCCTTCTGCCAATATGTACCAGATGCATGGAAAGAATCAGGAACTTTGTGCCAAATGCAAACGTCCATCATGCATTCATCCTAAGGTATGTCCCAATCTGAATGGTGATCATCGTCCATTATTGGAAATCTATAAGGCTGTGGACGCCATTCCTGGAATTAAGAAGAGTTTCATCGGAAGTGGCGTGCGTTATGACTTGCTTCTACACGATTATAAGGATGAGAAGCTAAATAAAGCTGCACGTGATTATACCCGTGAGCTGATTGTTAATCATGTAAGTGGGCGACTGAAAGTAGCACCAGAGCATACCAGTGATAAAGTACTGTATCTCATGCGCAAACCATCTTTCAGCCAATTTGGTGAATTCAAACAAATATTCGACCGTATCAATAGGGAGTGTAATCTGAAGCAACAGATTATTCCATATTTTATCAGCAGTCATCCCGGTTGTCGTGAGGAAGATATGGCACAATTAGCCGTATTGACAAAACAAATGGATTTCCACCTGGAACAAGTACAAGATTTCACTCCTACTCCGATGACCGTTAGTACCGAATCATGGTATAGTGGATATCATCCGTATACTCTGGAAGAAGTCTTCAGTGCAAAAACTCCGGACGAGAAACAAGCGCAACGTATGTTCTTCTTCTGGTATAAGCCCGAAGAACGTCAACGGATAGTCAAAGAATTAAGGAAGATAGGACGGTCAGACCTGATTGCTCAGCTATATCCAAATGGAATTCCCGAACAGAACAATCACAGCACAGAAAGAAATAGACGTAACTCGGGTGACCAAGGAAACGGTTACCCAAGGAAAGCCCAATATTCAGAAAAGAAATCATTCAATCCAAATTTCCAATTTCGCAAGAAAAAGAAATAAATGTACACAATAGTTGAAATAAACAGCACAGGAAAAGTCAATGCAGAGTTGAATGAGGATGGTTGGGTGGCTACCCCCGATTATGTCGCTGTCATTGATGGTTCCACAAGTAAAGGTTCCCATGATTATGGGGGCAAGAAATCAGGACGATTGGCTATGGAGATTATCAGGGAAGCCATCAGCCTTCTACGCCCCGACTGTGGTATCCGTGAGTGTGCCGATGAATTATCGCTAGCATTAGCCAACTATTATGTTCAGCATCATATGATTAACGAAGTGGCCAGTCACACCGAAAACAGGCTTACAGCAAGTGTTGTAATTTTCAGTGTAAACCGTAAAGAGGTCTGGCAGATTGGTGATTGTCCCTGTATGATTGGAAATAATATATTTGAGAATCCCAAATATTGGGAATTACCAATGGCACAGGCTCGGGCCTTATTTCTGGAAAATGAATTAAGAATGGGCAAATCTGTTTCTCAATTGGAGTCACACGATACCGGACGTGCATACATCTACCCGCTTCTCCGAAATTCTACTTTTTATCAGAATAAGGAGGATGAACCTGAATATGCATTCCCAGTTATTGATGGTTTTACAATACCACCCCACTTGCTAAAAACATACGAGGTGGGCGAAGAGAAAGAAATCATCCTGGCAACTGATGGTTATCTTAAACTGTTTCCAACACTTCAGGAGACAGAAGATTATACCCTACAATATCTTTCCGAGGACCCATTATGTATTCGCCAGCATAAAATGACAAAAGGAAGGGTTAAGGGTCAACAGAGTTTTGACGACAGAACTTATTTACGAATTAAAATCTAGTATAAGAATATATGATTCAATTTCAATGCGATTACAATGAAGGTGCGCATCCTCGTATCCTGGAGCGCCTGATTGAGACTAATTTTTGCCAGACAGTTGGTTATGGTATGGATGAGTATTGCGATCATGCACGAACACTAATTAAGGAAGCTTGTCAGAAACCGAATGCAGACGTTCATTTTCTGGTTGGTGGAACACAGACCAATGCTACTGTAATCAGCAGTATTCTTCGCCCATATCAGGGTGTGGTATGTGCAGAGACTGGACACATTAATGTTCATGAGACAGGTGCAATCGAGCACTCTGGACATAAGTGTCTGGCTATCCCTTCACAGGGGGGTAAAATTACCGCTAAGCAAATCCTACAGACTTTTGCCAACTATTATGCCGATGGCGATCAGGAGCACATGGTGCAGCCTGCCATGGTATATATCTCTTTCTCTACAGAAGTGGGGTCTATCTATACCAAGCAAGAACTGACCGATATCTATGCAGCATGCCGCAAATATGACGCTCCACTGTTCATCGATGGTGCTCGACTTGGCTATGGTCTTGCCAGTCCGGAGTGCGATTTAACCTTACCTGAATTTGCAAGTCTTTGCGATTTGTTTTATATCGGTGGCACCAAGGTTGGAGCATTGTTTGGTGAGGCTGTGGTGATTACCAATCCTGCATTGAAAAAAGATTTCCGTCACTTTATTAAAATGAATGGTGGAATGTTGGCCAAAGGCCGACTGTTGGGAATTCAGTTCGAGACCCTGTTTACTGAAAATTTGTATTTCGAAGTTGCCAAGCATGCCAATAATCTGGCCATGAAGATACGTAACGCATTTAAAGCTAAGGGTTTCAGTTTCCTGATGAATAGTCCAACCAATCAGCAGTTCCCAATTCTGACCAATGCTCAAATTGAGCAGTTGAAGGGAGATTTTCTGTTCTCCATTTGGCAGAAGATGGACGAAGAGCATACGGCTGTTCGTTTTTGTACCAGTTGGGGCACTAAGCCTGAAAATGTGGACAAACTACTGGATGCCATTGAAAAATTATAATTTCTGATGAAACGAGCAATATTATTCCTTTCACTCTTTTCCACATTGACAGTATCGGCCCAGACGCTCACAGATATTGATCAGGCAAACCAATCTTTGAAAGTGTGTGTACTGAATGAATACGCACCTTCCACAGATTCACTTTATCAGTCTGTGAAAACTATGGTAGATACCCGTCTGAATGAGGATGGTTCAGTTATTCAAGATTTTGTAAAGGGACAACTGGAACAGATGGCTTTCGGTAACCTACTAAATGAACTGTACAACCATACCAAAGATGAACGTTATAAGAAAGCATCAAACTGGATGCATCATTATTTAGTAATGAGTTACCCGCGTAATAAGAAAACAACAGCTCAGAATACCTTCATTTATGATGAGAAGAAAGCCAACCAGATGAGACTGGATGGACTATATTGGGCTGTTACTTACTTTGCCGGATGGGTAAGCACATTTGATGCACGTAACACCCAGGCTTGGAGTGATATAGCTGACCAGTTCATGTTGCTGAATACTCAGACATACAATTCTGTGACAGGTGTTAATTACACTTTATGGTCATCGGACGTGGAGAATGACGAGACTGAAGGAATGATACAGGATGGTGTATTCAAAGGTTGCCTTCCTGAATATTCTGCATTGAGTATGGCTCGAATGTTCTTTGCTGTAGTTGATGTTTTAGCCGTTATCCCCAAAGAACAACCAGACAAAGCAACACTCTCATTGCTGGTTAAACAAATAGCAGAAGGACTGCAACATTGGCAACATCCAGACAGTAAGATGTGGGTAAAGAATTTGGTATATGCAGAAGGGGATACTACCGAAACAGATGCTAAGGCTACAGAACTGATAGCATCAGCTTATCTGAAAGCCTTACGCTTGGACCTATTGAAGGACACAGATTATAAAGCATTTGCAGTATCCACTTATGAAGCTGCAAAAGCCAGAGGCTGCGGACAGTTGCTCCAGGCAGAATATACAGCATATACCAAGGCTCGCACTCCAGCAAAGAAACCAGTAAATCGTACTCCTGTACGCAGAACCACACCAGTGAAGAAATAAGACACATGATTACCGCTCAACACCGAACTTTATTGCAGCAACATATACTGCAATCCGACAGTCTGGCAATTCACCAGTTACTGTCACAGTTCAGTGTGGCCGATCAGAAGCAGGCCAAACAGGTGATTGCACGAAATCTAGCCGACAGAAAGATCTGTCCGGTCGAGTCTTGTATTAGGATATATGCTGAGCTGATGCAGCAAAACTTAAATCTGTATTTCAAAACTTTTGCTCTAGCCTGCGAATCACTTCGCAATGAACCAGCCTTCTGGCAAAATCTGGAACTTCTCCAGCCAATCGGACTGCTGTTTCAAACTAACAAGATATATTACCGCCAGACAGTGGTTAGGACATTAACCCATCAGATAAAGCCAGAACAGCCAGTGTCACTCTTGTTTGAGGTTATGCAAATCACAGAACCACGGGCTCAGTTGATTTACCTGTTGGAAGCAGATTCTCTGTTCGCATGTTATCAGCTCATCCATCTGGCAACACAACACGATATAGATGCTGCTTTCTTGACAAAGTGTACCAAGCAACTGCTTACCAATGATAAATCCTCCTTGCCATTTTATGTACGGGAAGATGTAGTGAATTTCATTACACATTATTTTAATGGGGTAAATGTCCGATATCCATTTACGCGCACGTTTGATCCTACATTGTTATCATATGCAGAGCGTTCGTATGATGCATTCTGTAAAGTGATTATACCAGCAAACCGAATAAAGCTATGATAAAAAGGATACAATTATATATGCTTCTTTTTTTCATTACTATTCCGGCCATGGCTCAACCAGATCATCTGACATGGTGGGGACAATTGGATATCAAGAAGCCACTAAACAATAATTGGAACCTACAATGGCATTCCGAGTGGCATCAGAATGTCACCAACAACCAGTGTGACCTGTGGATGACATCTCCAATGGTTGGAAAAAAGATCACCAACTGGTTTCGAACAGACATTGGATATGTACATGCACGGACACGCACCAAAGGCCATGGCGATACTCCCTCTTATTATAGGGTCATGCACCGTCCTTTTATTTCTGCCACTATAAGTCAGCAAGTTGGGCAAGTAAATATAGCCTTCCGTGAATACTGGGAATGGATATGGATGCCAGAATGTATAAAAAATGACGAGGTAAAAAAAGGAATAGCCTATCATGAACTACGACACCGTTTGAAATTTGATTGGCAGATTCCAGACTCACGATTCGTGCCTTACGGATACCTTGAGGCCCGTCACTTGGATGTCATGGAACAGGCTCGCATTTCATTTGGAACCGTTATTAAGATAAACAAACATAACCAGTTTGATGTGGGATGGTTCTATCAGGACAGACGACATAAAACTAATAATCATGTTTTTACTGTTACCTACGGACTGACAATATAAAAATCTATTTAATAAAATAAAGCATATGAAACTACGACATTTCCTTTTGGGACTTTCACTTTCTGCTACAGCAGTTGCATTTGCCCAAAATCAGTATGTAAACCCTATGATTGGTACAGCTGCTATGGGTCACACTTTCCCTGGTGCATGTGTGCCATTCGGAATAGTACAGCTGAGCCCCGATACCGATACCATTCCTCACAACATCAATGGTGTGTATCAGCCTCGTGTCTATGAGTATTGTGCAGGATACAAATATCCAGACAAGACCATTGTGGGTTTCAGCCATACCCACTTTAGTGGAACAGGTCATTCTGACTTGGGCGACCTGTTGGTTATGCCTCAGACAGGAAAACTGAAACTTAATCCTGGTACTGCCGATCAACCGGACAACGGTTACCGATCCAGATTCAACCACAATACCGAAAAGGCTACACCCGGTTATTATACCGTTATGCTGGATGACTATGGAATTAAGGCTGAGTTGACTGCCACACAGCGTGTGGGTGTGCATCGTTACACCTATCCCAAGGGAGCAGATCAGCGTTTCATCCTGGATTTGAACCATGGTCTTTACAACTATGACGGAAAGACACTTTGGTCAACTCTTCGTGTAGAAAACGACACACTTATTACCGGTTTTCGTTTGACCAATGGTTGGGCGAGAACCAATTTTACCTATTTTGCTATTTCTTTATCTAAGCCATTGAAAAACTATGGTTATCAGGATTTACAGAAGAGCAATTACAATGGTCATTGGCGTAAGTTCCCTATCAACCGGAATTTCCCTGAAATGGCAGGCCGTAAGATGGTTTCATATTTTGAGTTTGATAATGCTGATCAGGAACTGATAATCAAGGTGGCGTTATCAGCTACCAGTGCTGAAGGCGCTGTCAAGAATCTGAAGGCCGAAGCTGCAGGAAAGAGCTTCAATCAGATTCTGGCACAAGCTGAAAACAATTGGCAGAATCAGTTAAGCAGTATTCAGATTGATGGTACAGACGACCAGAAAGCCATGTTCTATACCTCATACTATCATACCCTTATCAACCCATCTGTATATCAGGATGTAGATGGCATGTATCGAGGATTAGATCAGAATATCCATAAAGCTGAGGGATTTACCAACTATACCATATTCTCACTGTGGGACACCTATCGTGCAGAACATCCATTCCTGATGCTTATGAAACCACAGACTGCTCGTGATATGGTAATGAGTATGATCCGCCACCAGCAGCAGAGCGTTCACGGACTGCTTCCTGTTTGGAGTCACATGGCTAACGATAACTGGTGTATGAGCGGTTATCATGCCACTTCTGTGTTGGCCGACGCTATTACAAAAGGGGCAAACATCAACAAAGATGAAGCTCTTAAAGCGATGATTTCCACTAGTAATGTAGATTATTTAGATGGTATGTCCGATTACTTGAAACTGGGATATGTATCTCTGGAAGGAAGTGGTACACCAGCCAGCAACACTTTGGAATACTGCTATGACGATTGGACCATTTATCATACCGCCCTTCTGGCCGGTAACCAGAAAGTAGCCGATCAGTATCGTGAGCGCGCCTTGAATTACCGTAAAATTTATGACACCAATATCGGTTTTGCCCGCCCTAGACATCGTGACGGTTCATTCAAAGAGCCTTTTGATGTAAAGCAGACCGCTGGTGAAGGTTTCATTGAGGGCAACTCTTGGAATTTCTCTTTCCACGTTCCTCAAGATGTGTACGGATTGATGAACCTGATGGGTGGTGAGAAGCAATTTGTCAGCAAATTGGATGAGATGTTTGCTCAAGATTTGGATCCAATCTATTATGAGGACAATGAAGATATTGAAAAGGAATGTCTGATTGGCGGTTATGTTCATGGTAATGAGCCTAGTCATCACGTACCTTATTTATATGCATTCACCACACAGCCATGGAAAACCCAATATTGGGTTCGTGAGATCATGAACCGCATGTACCGCAACAATGTGGAAGGTTTGGGTGGAAATGACGATTGTGGCCAGATGTCAGCTTGGTATATCTTTACAGCTATGGGCTTCTACCCTATTTGTCCGGGCTCAGATCAGTATGTACTGGGAGCTCCATATCTGCCCTTCCTGAAATTATCACTGGATAATGGAAAGACATTTGAAATTCGTGCGCCAAAGGTAAGCGATGCCAACCGTTATGTAAAGAGTGTAAAGTTGAACGGACAGCCTTACAATGCCCTATACATCACTCACGACATGATTCTGAAAGGTGGCGTTCTGGAATTCGAGATGGCAGCCAAACCTAATAAGGCTCGCGGACAAAAGAAGACTGAGAAACCTTATTCACTTACAGATTAATATAGAATAAGAGCGGTAAAATTACCGCTCTTATTCTATAATATAAACCGTTCTATTACTTCAACTAAACCGTCTTTATCGTTAGACAATTCCGTGATGAAATCTGCTATTTCCTTCACTTCCTGTACAGCATTCTTCATCGCAACTCCCAGTCCGGCATATTCTATCATGCTTCGGTCATTATAACCGTCACCAGCAGCTATCACATCTTCCCTACTGATGCCCAGATAATGTGTCAATACAGCAATAGCCTTTGCCTTATCAACGCCTAAAGGTACCAATTCCAGTATAAAGGGAGAACTACGATAGATATTCATCTTAGTGCCCAATTCAGCAAACATCTTCATCTCCCACTGGTGCAAGTCTATAGGATCACCCACCATCAGACACTTATGCAAAGGATGACGTATTTCCTTCAAAAAATTAACAGACTTTTTTATCGGCATCTTGTTAGTAAAAGACACCTGATCCACATAGCTGTTATCACTATCCTCTGTCAGCACACAACCGTCCTGGTAAACCAAAATAGGAAGCCGGCTGATATGACTGTATTCATACAGAGCCGGCAGTACCTCAGGTAGTAAAACATCCTGATGCAAAACTTCACCTGTTGACCAGTTGATGATGCGAGCCCCATTATATGAAATGACAAAGCCTCCGAAGTTCTCCAATTGAAGCATATCCGCTAAAGGACGGATACTGTCAACCGGACGACCAGAGGCCAGTACTAAATGAGTACCCGATTGCTGAGCCTTCATTAGGGCATTATAAGTATTTGGTGTAATCTCTTTGCGGGAATTCACCAAAGTGCCATCCAAATCCAGCACCAGCATCTTGTACATACAAAAAAAACTATTTAATCCAGTTTCAAAACGGCCAGGAAAGCTTTCTGTGGAACTTCCACACTACCAATCTGTTTCATGCGTTTCTTACCCTTCTTTTGTTTTTCCAACAACTTACGCTTACGACTGATATCACCACCGTAACACTTAGCTGTTACATCCTTACGTACCTGCTTTACAGTTTCACGGGCAATAATTTTACCACCTATTGCAGCCTGAATGGCAATATCAAACTGATGTCTTGGTATCAGTTCCTTCAGTTTCTCGCACATGCGGCGGCCAAAAGATTCAGCATTATCCACATGAGTTAAAGTACTTAATGCGTCCACAGGTTCACCATTCAGAAGAATATCCAGCTTTATCAGTTTAGATGGACGGAAACCATTCATATGATAGTCAAATGAGGCATAACCCTTAGAGATACTCTTCAACTTATCATAGAAATCAATCACAATCTCGCCCAATGGAATATCATAAATAATTTCCACACGGTTTCCGCTGATATATTCCTGCTTGACCAACTCTCCGCGCTTACCCAAACATAAGGTCATAATGGGACCGATAAAGTTGGTGGTGGTAATAACCGATGCACGGATATATGGCTCCTCAATATGGTCAATCAGAGTAGGATCAGGCATACCGCTTGGGTTATGAACCTCTTTTACCTCTTTCTGTTTGTCATACACCATATACGACACGTTAGGTACCGTAGTAATAACATCCATATTAAACTCACGATCCAGACGCTCCTGAACAATTTCCATATGCAACAGGCCCAAGAAACCGCAACGGAAACCGAATCCCAATGCTACAGAAGACTCAGGGAAGAAGGTCAAGGAAGCATCATTCAACTGGAGTTTCTCCAATGATGCGCGTAGGTTTTCATAATCCTCTGCCTCAATTGGGTAAACACCGGCAAACACCATAGGTTTCACCTCCTCGAATCCTGCAATGGCCTTATCACAAGGACGGGCAATATGGGTAATGGTATCACCAACCTTTACTTCAGTGCTATTCTTGATGCCACTGATTATATAGCCTACATCACCTGTACGGAGTTCCTTTCTAGGAATCATATCCATCTTCAAAACACCAATTTCATCCGCAATATATTCCTTTCCTGTATTGAAGAACTTTACCTTATCACCAGAACGGAGCACACCATTGGTAATTTTAAAGTAAGCGATGATACCGCGGAACGAATTGAATACAGAGTCAAAAATCAAAGCCTGAAGAGGAGCTTCCTCGTCACCCACAGGATGTGGAATACGTTCAACAACTGCATTCAGAATCTCTTCCACACCCATTCCGGTCTTACCACTGGCACGGATAATATCACTCGGATCACAGCCAATCAGTTCTACAATCTCATCCTCCACCTCATCAGGCATGGCACTAGGCATATCACATTTATTGATTACTGGAATAATCTCCAGATCATGATCTAATGCCATATACAGGTTACTGATGGTCTGGGCTTGCACACCTTGGCTGGCATCTACAATCAGCAGAGCGCCCTCGCATGCTGCAATGCTTCGGCTTACCTCATAGCTGAAATCCACATGTCCCGGAGTGTCAATCAGATTCAATATATATTTCTCGCCTTTGTAATTATATTCCATCTGGATGGCATGGCTCTTAATGGTAATACCACGCTCCTTTTCCAGATCCATATCGTCCAGCATCTGACCCTCCGTAATCTGGATAGTCTTGGTATACTCCAACAGACGGTCAGCAATAGTACTCTTGCCATGATCGATATGTGCAATAATACAGAAGTTTCTAATATTCTTCATCGGATAAAATTTTGGTGCAAATTTAGCAAAAAAAGTTGAAATAATCTTTTTGACCGAAGCAAAAAAAGAACGCCCACCAAAGGTGAGCGTCCGTTCCCAAACCAAATCTTACTGTATTTTAAAAATGCATATTGAATCCGACCTTTAAACCAATATTACCAATACCGTGTTTGTCAACCTGAGTGTGAATAGGTTCCAAGCGCTGGCTAAATGCAGCACATGTCAAATCCAAGTTCTCGTTTAATGCAATAGCAATACCACCCTGTAATTCACCAACTGCATAGAAAGGCACGTGAGCTGCAGATTCTTGACTTACAATATTAACAGCCATACCACCACGTACAGTCAAATATGGTGTAACCTTCTTATGGTCAGGACTAAAGGTTAAATCAAACAAAACTGGAACAAATGCATCATTATTAATATGTCCAACACTGGTCCAAACACCTGTAGCCAAACCAGCATAGAAATTCTCATCTACCTGATAACCAGTTCCGAAGTCTAAAACGAAAGACTGATCATGATTGCCATTATCTTTAGTAAACGAGGTATAGCCACCCGCATTCAGTTTAATCTGCCACATACCAGCTACTTCTTGAGCCATAACGGTTGATGCACTCATAATAAAAGCACAAAGCACAAATAAAATCTTTTTCATTTCTTTATTTTTTAAATTAACATCTATTGCAAAGATAATATATTTACTTTTTAAAACATTATAATATCACTTTATGTTATACGAATATACAAGATAGTAACAATAATTGCTAAAATCGTACAAAAAGTTTATAGGAAAATATATACTAAAGTGATAAATGTCCTTAACTTTGCAAGCGAATTTATTATAATATGATGAAGAGACATATTTCTATCCTATTGGACAACCTGAAAACAGCCTGTGCTCCAACCTGGAAAAGTGCCAAATGGCTGTTGCGCCTGATGATTCCCATTTCTCTGACTGTAACCCTATTACAATATTCAGGCATTTTGGAATGGATTGCCTGCTACCTGAATCCGCTCTTTGTTCATCTGGGCCTACCTGGAGAATCGGCAATAATTTTCATCTCTGGTGCTACAGCCGGAACATATGCTGGAGTAGCTGCTATGGCCAGTATTCAGCTCACCATCCGTCAGGCATCCATTTTAGGAATTATGATGGCTCTCTGTCACGCACTTCCCATGGAGTGTACCGTCAATAGCAAGACCGGTTCATCATTCTGGAAGATGGGATTAATTCGCATTTTTGCGGCCTTTATTTGTGCTCTGCTCTTGAATCTGATATTGCCCGAAATGAACCAACCGGCATTGTACATGGGCGCAGATCCTGATAGTACATTCCAGAATGTTATGACTACCTGGATTTTTTCTCAAATAAAAATGATAGTCTTGGTATTTTTCATCATCTATTCACTAATGGTACTGCAACGGATTATTGATGCTTATGGTTGGCTTCATCCACTCTCATTGTTTCTGTCGCCTTTGATGGTTCTTTTTGGACTTCCACGTAAGTCTGCCTATATGTGGTTAGTGGGAAACGTTCTCGGCATCAGTTATGGAGCAACTGTCATGCTTGAACTCCAAGAGAAGAAACTGATCAGCATCGAAGATTCCAATGAAGTCAACTATCATTTAATAATGAACCATTCAATGTTGGAGGATACCATAGTGTTTGCCACAACTGGTATATCTGGTTCATTAATCATTGCCTGTAGAGTTATCTTTGCTATTGTGGTTGTTTGGGTACGCAAAATAATAAAAAGCATCATTAGGTAACCCCATCATACTAATATATAATAACCGTCCAAAAGTATTGCTACTACAGGACGGTTGTTTGTTTTTAACATGTAAACATTATTTATAATTCATAAATCTAGGATTATCTTTGAAATGTTCCCAATCCTCACGAAGAGTAGATTCCATTGCCAGCAATCGTTGATGAAACTCATTCGTGTTATGCATATTTGTACTTTTCACTTTCCCGATGTATTCGAGCAGATTGAAGCACATCGTGTATTGTCCCGCAGCAAAAAGTGCCTGTGGCATACCTTTGTCCATGTCATCCTTTGTAAACCATAAAGTGGTACCGAAGTGGGCTGCCATATCACTATTCTGTACTATCTTTTCAGAAGGAATTAGAAAAGCATCATCCCCTTTTTTCCCTTTCCAGGAACCATCGGAAGCCAGATCATGGACATTACTGGATTTTCGTCTGTTGGTCCATTTTGCATCCTCATAAATCATCATGTAACGCATTTGACGAATTGGCTTCATAAATATTTCCTGACTCAAAGTAAACATACAGTTTATACGAGCCTCCAAAAGTTTCCCTAATTTATAGAAACTCATTCGCCGTAACGGATTAAATCGCACACCTAGTGGTAATTCATTCAATTTCCGCATCAGCATACATTCCTTTATAATAAGCCATAAACCTTCAAAACCAATAATTGCAAGTGAAGCAATGCCTGCTCCTGTCAATAATGGTATATCAAAACCTATACCAATTGCGATGAAACCAGCAAAAATTAACATAGATCCGATAATGAGCCAATGAACAGCAGTCAAATTCCAATGCTTACTTAAATCTAAATTCATGATATGATCATCATCCACATAGCGAGTACTTACATCGGATAAAAGAATCAAATCATGCATAGCTGCACCCTTTTGATTCCCATCCCCCATCTGAGCATTAGCTAATAGCAATGGTTCAATACCTTGATTGTCTACCACACCGCCATCCATCAATTCAAACTTAACTGCATCCTTTACATAATCTGCATTTTCCGGAAGTGAAGCAAAATGAAACTCATCAGGATATGCCACAGGCTCAAAACCACCAGGAAAACAAGATGAAACCGCTAAAATCTCAGATAGCTTTATCTGTCCGGCAATCTTAGGATTAAGTTTATTGGTGTTATTTCCTATAATTGCTAATTGTTTATTGCCTTTCTTACGGGCCGCTTGAAAGCGGAACGCATTACCTGAACTGAAATCTGTTCCATTAGCAGAGAAATGATGAATATGTCCATCATCAATATGATCCAGAATCAATTGGAAAGTCTCATTCTTGAAAAACATCTCATCATACAGATTGACCATATGAAGGATTAACTTGCTGTTTTCCACCTTATCTGCTGAGAGAGCAGAAAAGGCTTTATTCATGGTATCAACTGAAGACAAAATCTCATATAATTTATGAAATGACTGCTCAATATCTTTACCCTGACAATAATGCATAAGATACCATAATCCAGTAATAGAGCCACCAGAGATTGTGGAAATAGTATTCACATTATCCAATAATGTAGTACCATCATTCAGTTTTAAATGATTCAGATAATGCAGGGTTCCCAGATGATACATGGCAGCTCTATAGCCACCCCCTGATAAAGATAAAGCGATTTCAGCCATAATTTATTACTTATTGATTATAATTAATCTGCAAAATAAAATAAAAAAAATGATATCATAAAGTTTTTAATTATCAATAAAATCTATTTTATTCAAAAATGCCATTGTAACCTTCCCTAAACAGCATTCTACAATTCACGTTAGTTTTCGTTTTTTATTTGAGTTTCGTATTAATCAAAAGAGCACCCTCATTTAGGTGCTCTTCTTAAAAACAGAATAATAACCCTTACCTCACGGAAGAATTGCCAAAAAAAGTGAGAAATTCTATTGTCGTTTTATTATGATTATATTAGGTCAAAGTAGTTTAAATAACTTCCATATACATTAAATAATAATCGATGAATATATAAATTTTATCGACGAAATGATTCAATGTATATTAAAGAAATCCCCACTACTTTCTCAAGCAATGGGGACAAATGAAAAATTTTCAGAGTTTTGTACAAAGGTATGAAAAATTCTCCATCAAAAAATGGAGAATAGTTTCACCTATAATTATAATGCAAATTAAAACATTATTTCTGAGAAATACAAACTTTATTATATCAAAATGTAAGAGCGCTAATTATTTTATTTCAAACTGGCAGATCAGAAACTGCTGTGCTTACTATTTGTTTTTTTTATTAGCATATCTTTATATGCAAAAACTAATACTTTATTGCTTCTATAAACAGATCATATAATAAAAAATAATTGATATAATAAATGATCTTGAGATAATTATACCATTATGCCTAATTATAAAAAAATCATATGGTTCTCCTAGTTAAAAAAATAAGGGAATCAACAGGTAAACTTGTAAGAGAAAATTAATCTTTCATGGATAATAATAAACGGGCACATCATCATAATAGTACTCAATACTTTCATTTTCTTCTTTACATTGCAAATTTAAAAATATTTTCCAACATATCCAAAAACAAAACACAGCAAAGGGCGGTGTTTTTATTGCCATTCTCATATTTATTCGTATTTTTGCAGAAACAATACTGACCACTATGAAAAAATCATGCATTATTGCCTTACTGCTAATGGCCACACCGGCTGTTTATGCACAGGAAATGGCTTCTTCACGTTTTGCCGACCGTGTTTATTCTCTACCAGGAAAAACGTTCATGCATAAACTGGTATGTGATGGATGTACTGTGGAGCGGGTGGAAGGATTACCCGAAAGCCTGCAACTGTTTTCACGGCCAGGGTACAAATACCTCTATGGTAAAGCCCCAGGAAACGGACAGTATACCTATACTGTTCATCTCAGCAACGGCCAGCAGCAGAAAGTAACCTTTGTGGTAAAAGACCAGTTGCCACAACCTACTCCATTCATGGGCATACTGACATGGAACGCATTCGATGAACATATCAGCAATGATATCATCTTGAAGATCAGTGATGCGCTGGTAAACTTCGGTTTACGTGATGCCGGATACAGATACATGTGCATAGATGACAAATGGGCTGAGCACGACCGTAAGGATGGACACCTGAATCCGGTAAAGAACAAGTTTCCTGACTTAAAAAAACTTACTGACAGTGTACACAGCAAGGGATTAAAAATCGGCATTTACAGTGACGCCGGTAATTACACCTGCAGTATGGCACAACCTGGATCGTATGCCATGGAAAGAACCGATGCCACAGATTTTGTAAACTGGGGATTCGACCTGCTGAAATATGATTTCTGTAATGCCATTGGTGGCGATTCGGCTCCAGAAGCAGAGCTGGCATATCACACCATGGGAAATGCCTTAAACAATGCCATGCTGAAAGCAGGCAAGAAACCGGACGATTTCCTTTTCTACATGTGTGAATGGGGTGACAGAAAACCATGGGAATGGGCAGCCAACACCGGTGCAAGTTGCTGGCGTTCAACCGCCGACACTCGAGACTATTGGAGTGATACCACCTATCGCGGTGGCGTTTTGCAGAACATTGGGGTATTTAAACACATCTGGCCATATACTGGTGTAAACCGATGGAGCGATGCTGACATGCTGGTAGTAGGTCTGCATGGCTCAGGCTACAGCAGTAATGACGGAGGAAGCGAGGAATCGCCTAAACCCGGACTTACACAGGACGAATACCGCACTAATTTTGCATTATGGTGCATGTGGTCTTCTCCATTGACTCTAAGTAACAACATTACCAATCTGGATGGAAAGCCAAACAATCTGACGGGCAAAGAAGTCACTAATACATTATATAAAGAGGATTTGGACATCATTCTGAATGCCGATCTTATCGCACTGGATCAGGACGAGTTAGGACAATGTGCAGAACCCGTTATCGATACGCCGGAATATATTGTATTCCAGAAAGATCTGGCAAATGGTGATGTGGCTTTCTCTATTACAAATTTGGGGAAGGAAGCTAAATCTATCACCATCGACATGAAAGCACTCAGTGCCTTACAGGCAGGCAAGAACTATATCATGAAAGATTTGTGGAATGGAAAGCAGGTCTCCGGTTCATTCCATTCAGGCAGTTCTTTCAATATAAATGTTCCATCCCATGGAACAAAGGTTTACCGGATGATCCAGGAATAAATAAAAAAGCCTCTCGGATTCGAGAGGCTTTTATTTATCAGATATCCAGAGCGGCATGATAACCTTCATATACAGCTTTGGTAATATTGGCCGGACGCACACAGTCGCCAATCTCACGAACCATAGGAGCTGCCCAATGCAGCAAATCAGCATCAGCACTGTTGGCACGTTGTCCCACAGCACAGATCACAGTCTTTCCTGGTACCAGAACCTCCTCGCCTTCCGGTGTGCGGCAAATCACGCCATCCTCAGTGATACGCAATCCGGCATATCCGGTATGGGCAGTACTGTACTTTGCCACATTCCGCATCAGAATTGGGCGGTTACGGATGTTACAATCCGGTGCCAGAGTATCACGCATCTCCACCAGATGTACGGTCTTTCCCTCCTGCCCCAAATGGACAGCACACTCGCAACCGGCAAGTCCACCGCCTAAAACTACAACGGAGTCTCCTACCTTATCTTTTTCCAAATAATAGTTATTGACAATAACCACATTATCACCATCAATACCTGGCAATGGAGGTACAACCGGTGTAGAGCCCACAGCCAGAATCAGTGCATCCGGTGCCTCATTCTCCACATATTCCGGGGTAACGGTCGTATTCAGACGGATTTCTACTCCTTCAGCACGGCACTGGCGCTCCAGAGTAACACCCAACTCATACATCTCGTGTTTGAATGGTATTGCTTGCTCGGATTTCAGGATACCGCCCAACTTATCGCTCTTATCACACAGGATTACCTGATGACCTCTGCGGGCAGCGGTAACGGCAGCTTCCAGACCAGCCACTCCACCTCCGGCAACCAGCACTTTCTTTTTCTTGTAGGCAGGAGTAACCTCCATGCCCTCAATCTCACGGCCGATAACCGGATTCACTGCACAGCGGCGGGTGAAGGTAGTTGGACGCTCAGCCATACAGGTATAGCAACGGAGGCATTTCACCACCTGATCTTCCTGCTGTGCTGCCACCTTCTGAGGTAGGAACGGATCGGCCAGCAACTGACGGCCCATGTAGATAATATCTGCCTTTCCTTCTTCCAAAATCTGCTCCATCTGTGCTGGATCACTCAAACCACCGATACAAGCAACCGGTTTTGACACATGTTTCTTGATGGCTGCAGCATATTTCACATTATCTCCATGAGGAGCAAACATAGGCAGAGTGGTATCAAAGAAACCGAACTGATAAGAACCGGCAGATACATGAATGATATCGCAATAATCCTCCAGCATGTGGGCTATCATACAGCCTTCCTCAATGCCATAACCGCCCTCAAACAGCTCACTTCCACTCAGGCGCAACTCGATGGGGAAACCAGGGCCAACTGCCGCACGTATAGCCAACAGGGCTTCGCGGGTAAAGCGTACACGGTTCTCCAAAGAACCGCCATATTCATCGGTACGGTGATTAAAATAAGGTGAAAGGAACTGATTCAATAGCCATCCATGGCCGGCATGCAGCATAATCATCTCATAACCGGCACGTTTACACAGAGCCGCATTGTCACCATAACTCTTCACTATGTCAGCAATCTGCTCGCGTGACAGCGCCTTAACCTGACGGCCATCAGGACGAACATTATCACTTGGGCCCCACTGGTTCAAACTGGCTTTCTTATTCTTGTCAGACATGTAAGTTCCCGCATACTGACCGGAATGTGATAGCTCGATGCTTGGCACAGAACCGTGACGGCGGATTGAATCTGCCACAAAAGTATGAGCAGGCAGGCAACCCACGGTTTCCAGATTCAGATGCAGCATGTGGCTGCCATCGGTCTCTGGATGAACCACTAATTCACTGACAGTTACGGAACCGGCACCACCCTTTGCACGGAGTTCATAGAAACCCTGTGTACGTGGACCTGGGCAGCAATCCGGTGTAATATCGGTTGCTCCCATTGGAGCTGAAAACATACGGTTACGGAAAACCACATTACCTACCTTAATAGGACTGGTAAGAATAGGATATTTGTTTTTTTTCATGGTTTGGATAATATTTGTTTCTACTTACATTGAATTTTTCCCAAAGTTAGGTATTTATGGCGATATGAACAAGAACATCGGAACTTTTTGCTAACTTTGCACCTATACAACAATCAATAGAAAAACATGAAAAACACTATTACATTCTGGAGCATGGCCGGACTTATGGCGTTAACCACAATTCCAGCTCATGCCTTCGAGACTACCCTCACTACCCGAAGTGCGGGTAAGGTGACCATAAAGAGTGAAAAGGAAGATGCCTGGAAACTGCAAGCAACGGTAGAAGAGCAGAACGGAAAGGAATTTATCAACCTGAAACTGAGTGCGCCTTCACCTATGGCTCCTCCACGCTTTCAGGTCAGTTTTCAGATGCCTCAGAAAGACACCTATCACTTGTGGCATGCATCAGCCGGTGCCGACCGTCTGCCTCTGCAACCCGATTGGTCGGCTTCCTACCATTCCTCTCTGGCTAACCTCATGCCTCTTTACGCCTTTATCAATGAGAACAACGGCAACCGGCTTACCATTGCCAGCGATGAATCGTTCCGCCAACTGAACGCAAATCTGGGATTACGCGAGGAAGGTTGCCTGCTGATTGGCAAACTGGATTATTTCACTCAACCCGAAGCTCCATTATCGGAATACGAAACCAGTATTCTGCTGGATGCACGTCCGGTGTTCTGGGCCGAAAGTATTCAGGAAGGAGCAGAATGGATGACACAGAAAGCCGGTCTTACCCCATGTCCGGTTCCACCTGATGCCTATGAACCGCTGTACTCCAGCTGGTATCAGTTCCACCAGAGTGTATTCGACAAGGATATTGAAGCAGAATGTCAATTGGCATCCCAGATGGGCATGAAAACCATCATTGTAGATGACGGATGGCAAACCGATGACACCAACCGAGGCTATGCCTATTGCGGCGACTGGCAGGTATCTACCCGCAGATTCCCCAACATGGCACAGCATGTGGAAAAGGTACACCGCATGGGCATGAACTATATGTTGTGGTATTCAGTTCCGTTTATGGGATACAAGAGCCAGAATTACCAGCGCTTCAAGGGCAAATTCCTTCGTAATGATGACGGCATGGGTGCCAGTGTGTTGGATCCGCGTTTCCCTGAAGTAAGAGAATATTTAATAGGTGTATATGAGAAAGCACTGAAGGAATGGCACCTGGACGGTTTCAAGCTGGACTTTATAGACAGCTTCAGTTTCGGTCATGAAGGCGATCCTGCCCTGAAGGACAATTATGCCGGACGTGATATCCAGTCGCTGCCAATGGCCATAGACGTACTGATGAAAGAAGTCCAGAAGCGGTTGCAAGCCATTAAGCCGGACATCCTTCTGGAGTTCCGTCAGGCTTATATCGGTCCTGCTATCCGTCAGTATGGAAACATGTTCCGTGCAGCCGACTGTCCGGGAGAGCTGCAAGCCAACCGTTTGCGAACCATTAATTTAAGACTGACATCGAGTAAAACTGCGGTTCATGCCGACATGTTGGAATGGAACAATGCAGAGACTCCGGAATCGGCAGCCCGCAATATTCTGGCCTGTATGTTCAGCGTGGTTCAATACTCACTCATGTTGCGCGATATACCAAACACCCACACCCAGGTAATCCGTCACTGGATGGACTTTACCAAACAGCACCGCGAGACACTGCTGAACGGAACACTCCGCCCTTATCATCCCGAGGCTTGCTATCCTGTTGTGGAGGCAGAGAGTGCATCCGAGCGCATCATCGGTGTATATCAGGACAATACGGTGGTTCAGACAGGAAAAGCCAACAAACCTGTCATTGTAGTGAATGGTGCACTGACCTCTTCGTTGGTTATTGAAGCCGATGCCCAACCCCGGAAAGTGAAGGTAGTGGATGTTTTCGGAAACGTACTTCCTCAATCGCCTGCAGTCAAGCAAGGCCTGAACCGCATAGAGGTTCCGGTAAGCGGATACATCCAGTTGGAATATTAAACAAAAAAAGAAAGACGCATCATTACGGTGCGTCTTTTTTATCAATAAACCTTTTCTCCTTCAAAGTAAGTAGAAAGGACCTTCGTCTCGTGAATCATATTCACATCGCAGTTCAGCACATCCTGATTAATAAGAATGAAATCAGCATATTTACCTTCCTTAATGCTACCTCTCTCCTCTTCCGTATTCATCTGGTAAGCACCATTAAGGGTAAGCGCCTGCAGGAAATCCGAGCGATTCTTAACGCAGTTCTCCGTATCCCAAGGAGTGACATATCCCTGTGAGACACTGGTTCCCGTTAGTGCTATTTCCATAATGCCGAACGGATCAACCGGTGCACCGCTTGTGGCAGGCGCATCGGTACAGCTGCTCATCATCACACCGTTATCAAAATAAGGCTGGATAAGATAGCCATGCTTCTGATACTCCTTATCTATTCCGACATTCTTTTTCAGGTATCGGGAAAAATCAGCAGGCATGCTGTGCCAAAGGCATCCCACACTGGCCACCACATCCATATCAGCCATCCGCTTAAAATCAGCAGGTAACACATTACGCGCATGAACAATCTGATTACGTAAGCGATGTCCCTGATCAAAGGCATGCTGATAAGCGTCCAACAGGCGGTTAATGGCCATATCACCCATGGCATGGGCATGCATGGTCAGTCCGTACTCATTCGATAGCTCCACCACATGGCTCAGCAAATCAGGATCCTTCCAGTATAATATGCCATGCGTTCCATCGCTATAAGACTTTTCGGTAAATGCCGTACCCGACTCTAACATACCATCCATGAAGATGTGAATGTAGTCAGCCATGAAATGCGCGTCACCGGCATACTGATTTTTCAAGTTGAACGCCGTTTGCAATTCCTTATCCACATACTCAGGACTGATATTGTCAATCTCGTAACAGAAGGCATAGTTCATTTTCAGCTGACCGGTCTTATCCATATTGTGCACAAATTCATAGGCCTGTGTTCCATTGGAATTTCCCCATCCCTCAAAGGCAGACGTATAACCCATGGAGTGCAGTCGGCGTTGAGCCAGCTGAACCAGTTCATTCCATTGCATTTCAGACAATGAGGTGTTTAAACCGTTTGCCCTGCAGAACGTAGCCGCCTGTGAGAACAGCAGAGAAGAAGCCTTTCCGGTAACCGGGTCCTTCTGGAACACCACATCCGCCACATTCTTAATCAGCAGGTATCCTTCCTCGTCCACTACTCCAGCCTGCTGCAGGCACTTGGTGTTCGCAATGCCCTTATCGCCCTCACTATCAGCCAGGAAAACAGGAATATCGCCCGTCACTTCATCCAACTCAGCCAGCGAGGGAATCTCCTTACCGTTATTCAGGCTGAAATTGGCATAATTCCATCCAAAACCATAGATGCTTAAGTTCTCGGCATCAGGATCTTTGGCTTTCAGTTCACTGATTCTATCGGTCAGACACGCCAGCAGCTCGTCCTTGGTCTGTATATTGTCCAATGACAAAGCATATTTTTCCACATACAGGGTGGCCAGATAATTGGCATGACCATCGGTGCATCCCGGCATGACCATGCCTTTTCCTGTATGGTCTATGACTTCAGTCACTCCTTGTTTAATATATTTTTCCGCTTCCTTCCTGCTTCCCACAAAGATATACTTCCCATCCTTGACAGCAAAAGCATCGGCCATTTGCTCAGATTCAGAGGTATATATGGAACCGAAAACCACCAGGTCTGCCTCAATTTCAGGAGATTGCGATGAACCGCAACTGCCAAACAATCCCAAAACCAGCACAGAGATCCACACATATATCACTTGTTTCATAACGATAAATTCATTTTTTCCCAATATTTATTGCAAATATAGTCATAACTAAGGCAATAAATGAAAAAAAACATGTAATTTTACCGCAATAATTAGGGATTAATATTAAAATGTAAAATTAAATCATGAAAACATTATTGTTAACCGCAATGTTATGTTGCAGTGCCAATTATGCATTGGCAGCCGAAAGTGAATCAACCGTTATGGTTCAGCAAATTCAGGATAAGGACACCTTTATCGGCAAGTGGATGACCGTAGTACCCGACACTCCTATCGGTGATGTGAAGACCGTATTCACCATCTCAAAGGATAAGAAGGGTAATATCACCGCTAAGGCTGACGAGGGTTACACCGTACAGAAAGTGACTGCCACCGACGACACACTGACCATTATTGCAGATACCGAAGGCCACTACTGCGAGATTATCCTGAAAATCGTAGACGAGGACAACCTGAAAGGAACTGCCATGGAACAGTATGAAATGACTGCAACACGCATTAAGGACTAAGACCAACACCATGAAAGAGAACAACATTTCACGCAGAACTTTTCTTCGTGGCATGACTACCGCTGCCGTGGCCAGTGTACTGCCGGCCCCAATCATGGCAGCTGCGGCTCATGGTCAGGAGGAATCCGTTCAGGCCAGCGCTCCTAAGAAGGGCCCTCAAAGAGGAGTTTCATTCTACAGCTACTCGGCAGAATTCGGTTTTGAGAAGAATCTGGAGGATTGCTTCGAGGATGTATACGACATGGGCGCTCATGGCATTGAGATTCTGGCCAATATGCACATCGAGAACTATCCTTACCCTACCGATGAATGGGTAAATCACTGGTGGTCGCTGTGCCGCAAGTACGACATGACTCCTGTGGAATACGGCCATTGGATTGACGGCCGCGTGCTTCAGGACCGTGACCTGAATGTGGACGAGACCTTGGAGTACCTGTACCGAGATATGCATCTGGCTCATCGTCTGGGATTCAAGATCATGCGTACCAAGATGACCGTAAAGGATAGCGATCTGGCTCCTATCGACAACTGGAAAGAGGTGATTACCAAAGCACTCCCATTAGCCGAGCGTCTGGATCTGGTAATGTGTCCTGAGATTCACACCCCATCCAATCTGGATACTCCATTCGTTCAGGAATATGTGGAATTCATCAAGCAGACAGGTACCAAGAACTTCGGATTGAATATCGACTTCAGTATCTTCCGTGAGCCTAAGTACATTCACGCCAATCCGGGAGAGAAACCACGCAGCCACACTCCGGAAGAGATTATTCCGCTGTTGCCTTATGTAAAGTGCTGCCATGCCAAGCTGTTCCATATGAGCGATGATTTCCATGAGACCGAGATTCCTTACGAGCGTATCTTGCAGATTCTGAAGGACAACAACTGGAACGGTTACCTGCTGAGCGAGTACGAGGGAAGTGATAAATATGATCAGGGCTACGAAGTGGGTCAGACCCTTCGTAAGCAGCACATCATGATGAAGAATATTTTAGGAGAATAAGGAAAAGGAGTAAATATATGGAAAAACAAGTCATACAATCTGTTGGATTCAGAAATATCAGTTCAGAGGGTAAGGTAGTGGGCTTCCAGCTTAAAATCCGCCTTCCTTATTACCGTGGCGTTTACCTGAGCCAGATTAAGATGGGTTCCCTGGTAGTGGATGGTGAGGAAATCACCAAAGACCACATCCTTTGGCGAGTAAACGGAACCGACTACACCTGGCAGGAAATGATGGTGAGCCGCAACGTGCACTGGAGTCCGTTGGAACTGGCTACACTTATCGTCGACAAACCGGGCGGTCTTAAGCAGGGCTACCACGATTTGAAATACAGCTACGCATGTACCCATTCCTACATGCCACCAAGTCTGGAGCACATCATTGATCCGTACAAGGAAGAGATGGTTTACCTGACCGAGTTTGGTCACACCCACAATTCCAGAAGATTACTGATCGTCTGATAATAATTAAGGGCAAGTTTTACTTGCCCTTAATTATTAATTCTTAATCGTTTTGAATCCCTCACCATAAGCCCCTATCACACTGCTCTGGGTAATGAAAGCCTTCGGGTCAATCTCCTTGATCAGATGGAAAATCTCACGCGACTGTCTTCTGGAAGCCACCACCATCAGAATCTCCACTCCATTCTTGGTATACCATCCGGTACCCTGCAGTACAGTAACACCGCGGTGCATGTCCACATTAATACGGTCGGCTATCTTAGCATATTCCTTTGACATAATAAAGAATTGCACACTACTCTGGCGTCGGTTTACTACATAGTCTATTACAAAACTAGTAACAGACAAAGCAACGATACCAAAGATAACCCGTTGCCAACTGTGAAAGACAAAATAACAGCTACTGATGATACAAAGATCAAATATCAAAATAACATTACCTAATGAAATGTCACGATATTTATTCACACAAGCAGCAACAATATCTGTACCTCCAGTACTACCATTGGCATTAAAAACAACACCCAAAGCAAATCCACACATAGAAGAGCCCAACAATGTGGCCATAAACTCTTGACCTTCACCCAGGATTAGAGGAACACGAGCACCATCCACTAATGTCTTATAAACATCAGCCTGGACATAATTCTGCACAAATTCCTGAGAGACTTCCAAGAAGAGAGATAACATCAAGATGGCATATCCGGTACGAATGGTAAAGCGTAAACCCAAGACCTTTAAGGCTAGAAAGATAAGAAATGCATTAATAATCAAATAGGTATATTGCATCGGAAAACCCACAGCATAGTAGATTATCGCACCAATACCTGCAGTACCACCTGTAGTAATCTGATAAGGAAGAAGAAATATAGCCCATGCAAAAGCATAAATCAACAATCCTAATGTAATAATCGCAAAATCGTTAATATCGCGTTTTGTAAATAGTTTATCCATTTATTTGTTATTATTCAAAAGTTTGAGTTGCAAAGATAGCCATTCTTACCAAATTAATAAGGAAAACCCAAAATTAAATCAAAAATTTGTTTATCTTTGCCGTACAAACCAATAGGAAATGGAAGAACAACCCAAAATCTCGGTCATCATACCTGTTCATAACGAAGGCGAGCACCTGTCGCTCTGCCTGGACAGTC
>JAZQPA010000130.1:0-9142 GCA_045628125.1 Bacteroidaceae bacterium | reverse complement strand
TGGAGTTCCTTGCGTGAAGAAGCCTCCTCAACCAGGTTGATCTCTACCTGATCCATATTACAGAAGTAGTCGAAGTTGTGGTTCTTGTCCCAAACATAAGCCACACCACCACTCATACCGGCAGCGAAGTTACGTCCAGTTTCACCTAAAACAACTACACGACCGCCAGTCATATACTCGCAGCAGTGGTCGCCTGCACCTTCCACCACAGCAATGGCACCGGAGTTGCGCACAGCAAAACGCTCACCAACACGGCCGTTGACATACAGCTCACCACTGGTTGCACCATACAGACCGGTATTTCCAGCGATAATGTTATCCTCAGCCACAAACTCACTGTTGATGCGTGCAGGAGGAAGGATGGCAATTCTACCACCAGACAAGCCCTTACCGAAGTAGTCGTTGGTCTCGCCCTCCAGTTTCAAGTTCAGACCCTTCACGGCAAATGCACCGAACGACTGACCTGCAGATCCCTTAAACTTAATATTGATAGCACCCTCAGGAAGACCCTTCTCGCCGTATTTCTTAGCAATAAAGCCTGAAAGCATCGTAGTTACGGCACGGTCGGTATTCTTGATGGCATAATCCAGATTCAGTTCCTCGCCACTCTCGATGGTACCCATGCAGGCACGGATAATCTCATCATCCTTGACATGACCTACTGAAGTGAACTCGCCACGATCCCAGAACAATGGACGCTCGGTTGGTTCCATGTACAGCATGCGTGAGAAATCGATGGTTCCCTGCTTGGTGTTCTTATCCTGTGGCTTCACCTCTATATAATCGGTACGTCCGATGATGTCCTTCAGTTTCTTTACACCCATCTCAGACAGATACTCACGGGTCTGCTCTGCCAGGAAGGTGAAGAAGTTGACCACATACTCGGAACGTCCGCGGAACTTCTCACGCAGAACAGGATCCTGAGTAGCCACACCCACAGGACAGGTGTTGGTGTTACACTTACGCATCATCACGCAACCCAATACAATCAGTGGCAATGTACCGAATGCAAACTCATCGGCACCCAGCATGGCCATAATGATCACATCGCGTGCAGTCTTCAACTGACCATCGGTCTGCAGACGCACCTGATTACGCAAACCGTTCAGAACCAGTGTCTGCTGAGTCTCTGCTAAACCGATTTCAGGAGAGATTCCGGCAAAACGCATACTGCTTACAGGGCTGGCACCGGTACCACCTTCAGCACCGGAAATGACGATCAAATCAGCTTTTGCCTTAGCCACACCGGCAGCAATGGTACCTACACCGCTCTCGGCTACCAGCTTTACGCTGACTGCAGCCTTAGGATTCACGTTCTTCAAATCGTAGATGAGCTGTGCCAAATCCTCGATAGAATAGATATCGTGATGAGGTGGAGGAGAAATCAGAGTAATGCCAGGAATAGAGTTACGGGTCTTGGCAATAATCTTATTTACCTTGAAACCAGGCAACTGGCCACCCTCACCAGGTTTAGCGCCCTGAGCTACCTTAATCTGGATTTCCTCGGCATTGACCAGGTATTCAGCGGTAACACCGAAACGGCCGGAAGCAATCTGCTTGGTCTTTGATGACAGGCTTACACCATCCACACTGGTGTGATAACGCTCGTTGTCCTCGCCACCTTCACCGGTATTACTTCGTGCGCCCAACTTATTCATGGCCAATGCCAAAGCCTCGTGAGCCTCGATACTGATGGCACCGAATGACATGGCACCGGTTACAAAGTGACGGACGATGCTCTCAACAGACTCAACCTCCTCCATAGGAGTAGGAGTGGCTGCCTTCTTGAAGCCCAGGAAGTCGCGCAGGAAGATAGGCTTCTCCTTCTCGTCCACCATCTTTGCCCATTCCTTAAACTTCTTATATGAACCCAAACGGGTAGCAATCTGCAAATTAGCGATGGTTTCAGGGTTCCATGCATGATCAATACCATCCTTACGGTAATTGAACAGACCGGTATTAGGCAGGAATGGCTTCAGGGTCTTAGGCGCAAAACCCTCGTCGTGCAGACGGATGGCATCCTTGGTAATATCACGCAGGTCGATACCGCCAATGGTACTGGTCTCGGTACCGAAGTATTTTTTCAGCAAATCCTCAGATAATCCGATGGCTTCAAAGATTTTAGCACCACGGTAAGAGCGGATGGTACTGATACCCATCTTACTCATCACCTTCTTCAGGCCCTTATCCACTGCCTTGATGTAATTGTGCTCGGCAGTCTTATATTCCTCCTGAATCTTGTGGTTTTTCACCAGATTATCCAGTACAGCGAATGTCATATATGGATTGATGGCGCTGGCACCATAGCCCAACAGCAGGGCAGCGTGCATCACCTCGCGAATCTCACCACTCTCTACAATCAGCGCAGTCTGTACGCGCTTACCGGCATTAATCAGGTAATGATGTACGGCACTTACTGCCAGCAGTGATGGAATAGCCGCATGAGTCTGGTCGATGTCACGGTCAGACAGAATGATATAGTTTACGCCCTCATCAACGCTCTCCTCGGCCTTCTTGCAGATGTTATCCAGAGCAGTACGCATACCGCTTTCGCCCTTGGAAATCTCGAAGAGGATTGGCAACTTGATGGTTTTGAATCCCTTGTAGCGGATGTTGCAGAGCATATCCAACTCGGTGTTGGTCAATACAGGCTGTGGAAGGCGAACCATCTTACAGTTGCTCTCGTCCGGAGTAAGAATACCGGAACCCACGCGGCCGATATACTCGGTAAGTGACATGACCAGTTCCTCGCGGATAGGGTCGATAGCAGGGTTGGTGACCTGTGCAAACTGCTGGCGGAAGTAATTGAACAGAATCTGAGGCTTGTCAGAGATGACAGCCAGAGGAGTGTCATTACCCATGGCAGCTACAGGCTCCTGACCGTTGGTACACATAGGAATAACGGTCTTATCGATATCCTCCTGTCCGAAACCGAAGGCACGCAACTTGCGCTCGTAATCAGGAACGGAGTTCTCCACCTTACGGCCAGACTTCAGTTTCTCCAACTGGATACGGTTGGTAGACAACCACTGACGGTAAGGATGCTCATTAGCCAGCTGCTCCTTGATTTCACCGTCATAATAAATCTTTCCTTCCTTGGTATCAATCAGCAGAATCTTACCAGGTTGCAGACGTCCCTTGCTGACTACATCGCCCGGTTCAAAGTCCATCACACCCACCTCGGATGCCACTACCATCATGCCCTGCTTGGTAATGGTGTAGCGGCTTGGACGCAGACCGTTACGGTCCAACATACCACCGGCATAACGGCCATCGCTGAACATCAGGGCAGCAGGACCGTCCCATGGCTCCATCAGGATAGAGTAATATTCGTAGAATGCTTTCAGTTCCTCACTGATAGGATTCTTGTCATTGAACGATTCAGGAACCAGGATAGCCATGGCCTGAGGCAATGACAAACCGCTCATTACCAGGAACTCAAATACATTGTCCAGACTGGCAGAGTCGCTCATGTTCTCCTGCAGGATAGGGCGGATATCGCGGATATCACCCAATGCCTCGCTGGAAAGAACGCTCTCGCGTGCCTTCATCCAACCGCGGTTGCCACGTACGGTATTGATCTCACCGTTGTGGCACAGGAAGCGGAAAGGCTGTGCCAACTTCCACTTTGGGAAGGTGTTGGTACTGAAACGGGAATGTACCAGTGCCAGACCGGAAGTGAAGTAATTGTTGCTCAAATCAGGGAAGAAGCGGCGCAACTGTCCTGAGGTAAGCATACCTTTATATATAATGTCACGGCAAGACAATGAGCAGATATAGAAATCCTCATCGTCAATGCGGTTCTCAATTTTCTTACGGATCTTGTACAGGATGCGGTCCAGTATAGGAACGTTCTCATCGGCTACACCGGTGATGAATACCTGTTTGATGTCAGGCTGCTCGGCACGTGCTCCAACACCCGGAACATCCTCATTCACAGGTACATTGCGCAGATGCATCAGCTGAAGTCCCTCGCGCTCAATCTCCTCAATCATCACACGCAGGATGTCGGCCTGGCGGTTCTGGTCCTTAGGCAGGAAAATCAAACCGGTTCCGTAACGTCCCTTTTCAGGTACAGGAATACCCTGCAACAGAATAAACTCGTGGGGAATCTGAAGCAGAATACCGGCACCGTCACCGGTTTTATCGCGGGTCTCGGCACCGCGATGCTCCATGTTCTCCAATACTTTCAAAGCGTTATCCACCAACTCATGGCTTTTGTTGCCATGAATATTGACAACCATACCCACACCACAGGCATCATGCTCGTAGAGTGGGTTGTACAGTCCTTTTCTTACTTGTTCCATACTCTCTTATTTATTGTTAGTATCCACCTGCACCGCTCACGCGGGGCAGATGGAAATTGGTGTTATTAATAATTAAATATAAAGAAGCTCCCTGTATTTAGGCAGGGTCCACATTCTGTCATCAACAATCAGCTCCAACTTATCGATGTGGTAGCGGATTGGGTCGAAGAACTTCTCAACGGTATCGTGATAAGCCACTGCCTTTTCACGCTCGTCGGTCAGTTTGTTGGCAGCCTTACGTGCCTCAACCATCAGTTCTACATTCTCAGAGATAAATGCGGTATGTTTACCGATCTTCTCAATCAGTACCATATTCTCCTTTGCCAGCTCCTCAACCTTCTCGGCACTGAAGATGCTCTTCAACTTGAAAATATTGTCAATCAGCTTGCTCTGATACTCGGTTGCGATAGGAATGATATGGTTCATGGTCAGATCGCCCAGTACACGAGCCTCAATCTGAATCTTCTTCACGTAGGTTTCCCACTTCACCTCATTACGAGCCTCCAGCTCCTTGGCTGTCATGACGTTCATCTTCTCGAACATGGCGATTGATTCTGGTGCCAGATAGTTGTCAAAGATTACAGGACAGCTGGTCTCGCAATCCAAGCCACGCTTAGCAGCCTCTTCCTTCCATTCGTCGCTGTAGCCGTTGCCCTCGAAGCGGATGTTCTTACACTCCTTAATCCACTCACGCAGTACCTTATACAATGCTTCCTCCTTGGTCTCACCCTGATTGATCAATGCGTCAACCTGAGCCTTGAACTCGGTAAGCTGCTCAGCTACAGCAGTATTCAGCACAATCATAGCGGTAGAACAGTTGGCCTGTGAACCTACTGCGCGGAACTCGAAACGGTTACCGGTAAATGCGAAAGGAGAGGTGCGGTTACGGTCGGTGTTATCCAGCATAATCTCAGGAATCTGAGCAATATCCATGTTGTAACCGGTCTTGCTTCCAGCAGTAATCTCACCATCGCTGAACTCTACAGCATCCAGCATGCTTGACAGCTGCTTGCCCAAGAATGAAGAGATGATTGCAGGAGGTGCCTCGTTTGCACCCAGACGATGAGCATTGGTAGCACTCATGATAGAAGCCTTCAGCAGACCGTTGTGCTTGTATACAGCCATCAGTGCATTCACTGAGAAAGTGATGAAGCGCAGGTTCTCCATATCGGTCTTACCAGGACCGAACAGCAAAGTGCCGGTATCGGTACCCAATGACCAGTTGCAGTGCTTACCGCTACCGTTGATACCCTTGAATGGCTTCTCGTGCAACAGCACCTTGAAACCGTGACGTGCACCTACATTGGTCATCAGTGACATCAGAATCATGTTATGGTCAACGGCCAGGTTGCACTCCTCATAGATAGGAGCCAGCTCGAACTGACCAGGAGCCACCTCATTATGACGGGTCTTTACAGGAATACCCAACTTTACAGCCTGAATCTCCAGATCCTTCATGAATGCCATAACGCGCTCTGGAATAGCACCGAAATAGTGATCCTCCAACTGCTGGTTCTTGGCAGCCTCATGACCCATCAGGGTACGGCCGGTAAGCAACAGGTCAGGACGTGCATTGGCAATATCCTCATCTACCAGGAAGTACTCCTGCTCAATACCCAGATAAGCATTTACCTTCTTTACCTTAGGATCAAAGTACTGGCATACAGCAGTAGCTGCCTCATTTACAGCACGCAGGGCACGCAGCAATGGAGCCTTGTAGTCCAAAGACTCACCGGTGTAGCTGATGAAAATGGTTGGAATACAAAGGGTATCGTCCATGATGAATACAGGAGAAGATGCATCCCAAGCGGTATAACCGCGAGCCTCGAAGGTGTTACGGATACCACCGTTAGGGAAACTGGATGCATCTGGCTCTTGCTGAACTAATACTTTGCCTGAAAACTCTTCCAAAACGCCACCCTTGCCGTTGTACTCGATAAACGACTCGTGCTTCTCTGCGGTACCGCCTGTCAATGGCTGGAACCAGTGAGTATAATGGGTGACACCTAATTCAGAAGCCCACTGCTTCATACCCATAGCTACAGACTTGGCAATGTTACGGTCCAATGGCGCACCATTGTCAATCACATCCACCAGTGCATCATAGGTTTCCTTTGGAAGATAACGGAACATCTTCTCACGGTCGAATACATGCTTGGCAAACAAGCGGTCCATTCGCTCTGCAGGAGCATCTACTGTGGCTGCCTTCTTGCTGAAAGCCTTCTCCACAACTCTGAATCTTACTTCTGACATAATCTCTTATACTAAATTAAACGTTATACATTAAAAAAGGCAGCTAACCGATGGTGGGGTTTGCTGCCTATAGCTGGGAAAATGGGGTAGTTACGCTACCAGACTCGAATCGGGGACTAATGGTACATGTGACTGAAATAGCACATGTTGCAAAAGTTTCCAAGACCAAAATCATTAGCAAAAGTAACATAATTCCTATATTTTCTTGTTTCTTGTTGCAAAATTACACACTTTGTGCGAACACAACAAGAATTATGATAGTATTTTTTAGAAAAAAGCGTAATTATGTTACTATCGAAATAATACACCTTATATATATTGATAAATTGATAGTAAAAAGTGGTGATTTTGTTGCGAATTGAAAATTGAGGAAGGAAAATAGGAGAAAAAATGTCATCCTGAGCAAAACAAAGTGTAGCGAAGGATGACATTATGTATTATTGGGCCATTATGTATTTTCAAAGAGCTGCCACTAAGACCCAAGCCCAATGTGCTACAATACCAGCCACCAAACCTCCAATGGTATGTGCGGTAATGGCCTTACTGGTCAACTGCCGGTAACCTAAGGAGTCGAGCATGGCGGTGTGAGTGCTCAGGTAACCGCTCCAGCACATGCCGATGGCAGTGAATACCGCAATGGCATTGTCGTCAATCCATCCCTGCTGCAGGAAGTTTGGCACCAGACTCAGTGCAGCACCTACGGCACCCAAGGCGGTGATAGGGAAGGCCACCAGATGAGGATCCTCAAATCCGAACAGCCACTTGAATACCACGCTCAACTTATCAGCCAGCCATGGCAACAGCTCCACTCCTTCGTATGCAGCTCCGGTAAACTCGCCGTTGGCCGATGCACCGAAGGTAAGGATCATCACAGTGGTACTGATAACCAGCACTCCCGGAATGATGGCCATACCGATATTCACACCTTCCTTGCCGCCATCCAGAATGGCATCCAGAATGCGCATAAACAACGACTTAGGTTCGGGATTCTTAGCTGCCTGCAACTGTTCCTCGGTATAGACCTCGATGGCCATTTCCTCTTTAAATGAAGGATAAGCCTTGCAGGTGAAGAACTGCATCAGACGGGTTGAGACCATGCAACCGAAGAATGATCCCAGCAATCCCACGAATGGGGCAGTGGAGAATCCCTGTCCCACCATGAACACAATCACCAGCAGACCCATACCGAAAGCGGTACCGAAATTGGTCAGGGAAATGAGCTGATACTTGCGGAAGAACTTGGCAAACTTATTATCATGTGCCAGTGTGATGATGGCTGGATTATCGCTCAGGAAAGTAAGCACAGCACCCAAAGAGGCGGTTCCGGGAAGATTAAACAGCGGTCTCATCAGCGGACGCAGCATCTTCTCAACCAGTCCCACTACGCCAAACTTGGACAGGATTTTACCCAATGCACCGGTGATGACACAAACCGCCATCAGGAAGAAACAGGTGTTCAGCAACAGGTCGAAAGCGGTGTGCATGATGGTGTTCATCAGATTGGCCACACCCATGGTGCTGCCCAGATAGCCGAAGATAATGCCTAAGATAATAAGGCAAGGCACGCCTTCCGGAATATACTTTTTCATGTATTTTATTTCTTTAATTTAATGTTCAGTAAATCGGCACGCAGAGTCACGCCTATATTCAGTGTTCCCTCCTTGTCCTGCAGTACACCACCATTAGGATTGGTGTTCTTTCCCCAGGTATAGAAATAATTGGCATGCAGACGAAGATCCTTGCGGCCGTGCAGTGGGAAATATTCCACACCCATGCCGGCGTGATGCTGCTCGGTTCCATCAAACACCAGATAGTCGCCACCGTTGCCCTTATTGCCGTCGTAACCGTACTTGGCAAAGATATTCAGTTCCTTTTTAGGCTGAACATGCAATTCGGTAGTAATGGTGAAATCATCAAAGAATCCGTTGCCGTAACCTCCGGCATAACGGTTGGTAAAGTCGAACAGGAAATGACCGCCGTTAAACTTCAGCTTGTTGCCTAAAGCGATGTAATTGATGAATTTACCCGGCAGATACTCAAACATGTTCACCGACCAGATGTTGTTATACACTCCGTGATCGCCTTCCCATTTCAGGCTATAACCGTACATATCGGGAGCATTTGTGCGGAACGGAGTCTGGCACAACTGAGCCTGCAGGTAATTATTCTTATCCAGGAGGTAGATGGCGCTGGCACCAATCTGATAGCACAGCACATTATTGCAATACTCGGAATACTGATAGATATCGATAGGAGCGTAATCCCACTCGTAACCGCCAATCGCTACAGTCTGCTTACCTCCCGAGAACTGCCATTTCTCGTTGGGGCTGTAGGTCAGATACACCCAATCGGTAGCATTAAACAATCCGCTGCCCTCAAAACTCTTGCTGAAACGCTGGCGATAAGCATACGAAACCTTATCCGAAATGTTACCTTTCAAGATAACCTGCAGATAGCGGCCTGAGAAACCACTGTTGTCCGCATTCTTGGTACCGTCTATCCAGTCGCGTTGCCAGTCGGCACGCATCTCCACTTGGGCCGTATGCAGCCAGCTTTTATCTTTATCGTCCTCATCAGCCATC
>JAZQPA010000129.1:0-6813 GCA_045628125.1 Bacteroidaceae bacterium | reverse complement strand
ACTGAGCGGGTCATGCCACTGCTCTGGCTACGTGACTCTGACATGCTGCGAACACCATTTGAACGGGTAGTGGTAGAACGCTGGGTAGAAATGCCGGAAGTGCCGGATTCTACCGAACGGGTACTGCTTGGACGAGTATAGGTACTGCGTGTACGGCCATCGGAACTACGGGTGTATGTTGATGTAGAACGGGTGGTAGTAGAACGGTTCATACGTGCATCCTGGTTAGAGCGTGTATTGGTAGAAGTAGCGCGTGTTTCTGCGCCATTTCTCTCACGTCCCAAATTACGGGAAGTACTGCGAACACTGTTTGACTCACTACCGCTGGTGCGCTGTACACTGTGTCCACCTGCACGGGTTGTCTGGCGCTGCTGTACACGGTTATCGGTAATACGATGCTCATTTCTTTCACGAAGAGCAGAACGGTTGGTTGAGCCTAAACGGACAGCATTGTCACGACCGAAGGAATGGCTGCGTGCGTTATCACGTGAGCTGTGAGGATGGCCGGAGAACCAGATTCCACCACCGTGATAACCCCAACCCCAATATGGGTCATAGAAACCGCCGTGCCAGAATGGATCATAGAAACCACTGTGCCAACCAAAGCCCCAGCCGCCGAAGCCCCAGCTGAAACCGCCATAATACCATGGATCCCATGGATCATAGAAACCGCCCCAGAATGGGCTATGCCAACTGTTGTACCAAGGTCTCCACCAACGACCGATACCCCAGCCCCAAGGCATGGTGTACTGGAAGGATGTGTACATAGGGTTGCTCCAAGTAGGAGTTACATAGGCCAATCCACCCACCTTATATATATTCCAATCGAGTGAATACGGACCATAAACCAGGTTCCAGTACAAAGAAGAGCCTACCGGAATAGCAGCACTCATGCTGGTCCACTGCAACTGACGCTTTGTGTTCAGGTAATCGTTCACAGAACCATGGAAACCACCTACCCACTCACCTTCTCCATCAGAGAATGTCTCGTATGGGTCAATATATAAGGTATCATTAGGAACTGCTTCGTCCTCAATACCGTCACCATTGTAAATCACATCATCGTCATCGTATGTGCGGTACTTCACGGTGTCAGCCACGAGGCCTTCTGTCTTTTCGGCCATTGATGGGGCCTGGTAAGCAGACTGCTTCTTAGCCTTCTTAGTCTTGCTGGAAGAGGTAAAGTACATATCGTCTTGCGCGCTGGCTCCCACAGGGAGAAGCATCAGAGCTGCCATTAAGTATAAAACCTTTTTCATAACACTAATATTTATCTATTTTTTCAAGTGCAAAATTACAAATGAATTGGCAAAAACAATGGGGGAAATTCCTATTCTTCGGTAGGGAAATCCCTATTTTCATCACAAAGGTGTTAAAACATCTTTTTGGGGTAATGAAAAAATTCAAAAATGGACGAAATTTTCCTCTTTACAATTTCACATCTACAAAATGTTGTTTATCTTTGTCGCCGATAAATAAGACTATACAAACTAAATTGAATCGCATTGGAAGCAAAAGAATCTTTATGCAAAGTTATTGAGGCTATCCTTGAAATAGGAAACACCTTCAAAACCGATATTATTATAGATTTCCTCAGTGGAAAGCAGAATTCCATCATCGAATCTAACGGGTTGGATGAGATGGAGACATTTGGAATTGGAGAAAACGAAGATGAATCCATCTGGGAGCAGGTAATCTCACAAGCCATCACCGACGGTTATCTGGCAGCTGACAACAAAGAGAAGTCCGGTGGTATCTCCGTAACCTCTGCAGGTAAGAAATTCCTAAAGAATCCGGTTTCTTTCAAGATTGAGGGTGGAAATGAGGACGACGACGACACCAACGCCACCAATATGGATTCCAATATCCAACAGCTGATGCAGGAAATTGAGAATGATCACGATGTTAAACCTGCAAAATCAGCCGGCAAAAAGAAATCATCCATCAAGATTGAATTGATTCATGCCATCGACAGACAGAAGGATTTGGATGACTTTGCCAACTCTCAGGGCAAGGATTTCCTGGAGGTTCTGGATGAACTGGAGAGTATCATCAAATCGGGCACAAAACTGAACATTGACTATTTTATCAATGAAGTATTGGACGAGGATCAGGTAGATGAGATTCTGGACGTACTGGGCAAGCACAACGGACAACTGCAGAAGACTTTATTGGAATTGGAGGATGCATATAGCGAGGATGAAATAAGACTTGTTAATATCAAGTACTTAACCCTTAACTTCAGAAAATAATTCCAGCACTGATACCTTTGTAGAAAATCAGATAAATAATAAGAGCACTGAAAAAATCAGTGCTCTTTTATTTTCAGTAATCTGTTCAGGCCCTCCTGCAGTACACTGCGCGGACATGCCAGATTGATTCGTATAAACCGATCGCCAGGGGCACCGTAATGAATGCCGGCATTCAGCCATAAACCTTTCTCCATCAGCTTATCCTCTATTTCCTGTGAAGGCATATTCAATGCAGAACAGTCTACCCATGCCAAATATGTTCCTTCCAACTTAACAACAGGCATATCCGGCATATTTTCTGCCATAAAATCACACAGGCACAAGTAATTCTGGTACAAATATGCCAATAACTGTTCCAACCAGTCCTCGGATTCATTATAAGCAGCCTGAAGGGCAACCACACCCAGCGGATTAACATCGCATACCTCATTAATATTGATAGCTTTATCTATTCTCTGGCGAATCTGCTCATCCGCTGCAGTAATATTGCTGATTTGAAGACCTGCAATATTGAAATTCTTGGTTGGCGAGGTGCAGACAGCACAGTTCATCAGAAAATCCTCACCTAATGAGGCAAAAGGGGTATACTGGTAACCTGGCATCACCAGTTCACAATGAATCTCATCAGCAATAACAAATACATTGTGTTTCAAACAGATCTCACCCATCCGGCGTAACTCTTCAGCAGTCCACACCCTTCCTGCAGGATTATGGGGGTTACACAGCAGAAACACCTTACACAACGGATCCGAAGCTTTCTGTTCAAAATCATCAAAATCGATGGTATACGTATTATCGGCATAAACCAGATCATTGCTGAGCATCTGACAACCATTATTCCGGATACTGCTGAAAAAGCAATTATATACCGGACATTGTACCAGCACCTTATCACCAGGAGTGGTCATGGCCTTGATGATGGCACTGATTGCAGGAACTACACCTGAAGTATAGATCATCCAATCACGCTTCATGGTCCATCCGTGGCGGCGGCTGAACCAATTAATCACAGCATCATAATAGGTGTCAGGAACTGCTGTATAACCGAAGATTCCATGCTGCACACGTGTGATCAGTGCCTTTTGTATAGGTTCTGCCACCTTAAAATCCATATCGGCAACCCACATAGGAATAACTCCCTCAGGAGCCAGATCCCATTTATAGCTGCATGTTCCCCGCCGGTCTACTACCTCGTCAAAATTATAGGTTTTCATCGGGTAAGAATCTTACAATCACCAGGTGATTTGATGTTTTCGTCCAATATAATCTCACCATAAGAATCGGCAACAATCTGGCCGGATGTCGGATTCTTCACACTGACCACGTGTCCCTTAATGGTGGCATTAACCGTTGAATACTCAAACAGCAGATTAGCATCCTCGCCAAAGGTGCAATCCTCCAGAATCAGGCCATCCACATAGCACAGCAACTGCTCACCCGTCAGATGACAGCGCACCAGTTTCATGTTCTTGGCATACCATCCCAGGTATTCACCATTTATCTCCGAATCATAGACAGTGATATTCTCAGCCTCCCAGAAAGCATCCTTGGAATTAATAACTGCATTATGAATCTCCACATTCTTAGCATACTGGAAACCGTAATTGCCATCCTGACGGTAATCGGTCAGTTTAATATTTTCAGAGTGCATAAATACATAATCACAGTTTCCAATATACACATTCTTCATCTCAATATGTGTACAATCCCACAGGAACTGCTCTCCATTTGGAAAATCCGTATTCTCCACATAGATGCCATCCATTCTGCGGAACATCTTCGGAGCCTCTACTTTACAGTCGCGCATATCACAGTTGCGTGAATACCACAAGCTGGAACGCGCACTTTCTGTAAACACACAATTGTTTACTTTAAAGCCTGTTGTTTCCCAAAACACATATTTTCCCTCAAAAGTGCAGTTTTCCGCTTCAATGTTGGAAGTCTCCTTGATACTGGATTCACCTACATGAATAGTCACATTCTCCAAACGCAGATTGTGCTTGGCATACAGCGGACGCTCACCGCCAAATTCTTTATCTTTAATAATCTCCATAATCATAATTTATCTGTTGCAAAATTAAAAAAAAAACAGACAAAAGGGGAACCGTTTTCCGCACTTTTTTTTCAAAACGAAAATCGATTGCTTGATAACGAATTGCGGTTTATGCCCTACCCTCAAATCACCGCAAACCCTTTGTATAAGCCGAAAAAAGAGAGGTAAAAACTTGCGGTTTCAAAAAAATATCGTAACTTTGCATTCGCAATTCAGCAAGGTGCCTTGGATGAGTGGCTTAGTCTACGGTCTGCAAAACCGTCCACGGCGGTTCGAATCCGCCAGGCACCTCTGAATAGTGAGAGGAAGGAAGTTTGGGTGAGTGGCTGAAACCACCAGTTTGCTAAACTGACGTACGGGTTACCGTACCGGGGGTTCGAATCCCCCAGCTTCCGCTCCGCATGGCGCTTTCATCTAGCGGTTAGGATACCGGCCTCTCACGCCGGGTACACGGGTTCGAGTCCCGTAGGCGCTACCAAAAAGAGCATACATTTCTGTATGCTCTTTTTTTGTTCTATAATGAAAAAAAGAAGCACGTCGGTTTGACGTGCTTTCTTCATTTATTATTCCTTAATGTCGATAGCCAGACTCAATTCATCCAACTGCTTCTGATCCAGATAACCTGGAGCATCAAGCATCACATCGCGACCGCTGTTGTTTTTAGGGAATGCGATACAGTCACGGATGCTGTCCAGACCGGCAAACAGGCTGACGAAACGATCCAAACCGTAAGCCAGACCACCATGAGGTGGTGCACCGAACTTGAAGGCATTCATCAGGAAGCCGAACTTCAACTGTGCCTGCTCTGGTGTGAAGCCCAGAATCTCAAAAATCTTCTGCTGCAACTTAGCATCGTGAATACGGATAGAACCACCACCTACTTCTACACCGTTGATAACCATATCGTATGCGTTAGCACGTACACTGGCAGGATCGGTATCCAGCAATGGAATATCCTCTGGCTTTGGAGAGGTGAATGGATGATGCATAGCCATCAGGCGCTGCTCCTCATCACTCCACTCATACATTGGGAAGTCTATTACCCAAAGGCAAGAGAACTTATTCTTATCGCGCAAGCCCATGCGTGCACCCATCTCCAAACGCAGCTCACACAACTGCTTACGAACTTTCATGGCATCGTCACCACTCAGAATCAGAATCAGATCGCCAGCCTTGGCGTTCATCTTCAGAGCTACCTGCTGCAGCACCTCCTGAGAATAGAACTTATCGACAGAGCTCTTAACAGAACCGTCTTCAGCTACACGGGCATAAACCATACCCTTGGCACCAATCTGAGGACGCTTCATAAATTCGGTCAACTGATCGATCTGTTTACGGGTATACACAGCCTGGCCCTCGCAGCAGATACCGCCAATGTAAGCAGCACCGTCAAATACAGCGAAGCCTTCTGGGAAGATGCTCTCAACAATCTCACGGGAAGCATTGTCTGGCTGAACATTCTTCAGTTCCACAAACTCCATACCGAAACGGGTATCAGGCTTATCGCTACCATAGTTCTTCATAGCATCAGCCCAAGTCATGCGAGGCAGAGTTGGGATATCAATGTTCAGGATAGACTTGAACAGATGACGACTCATGCCCTCAAACATCTGCAGAATGTCTTCCTGCTCTACGAAACTCATCTCACAGTCAATCTGAGTAAACTCTGGCTGACGGTCAGCTCGCAAATCCTCATCACGGAAGCACTTGCAAATCTGGAAATAACGGTCGATACCAGCCACCATGCACAACTGCTTCAGGGTCTGAGGGCTCTGAGGCAAAGCATAGAACTGGCCTGGGTTCATACGAGAAGGAACTACGAAATCACGGGCACCCTCTGGAGTAGAGTTGACCAGCACTGGAGTCTCAATTTCCAGGAAACCCTTGCTATCCAAGTAACGACGTACCTCGAAGGCGAACTTATGACGCAACTCCAGGTTCTTGCGAACTGGATTACGGCGCAAGTCCAGATAACGGTATTTCATACGGATATCGTCACCACCATCACTCTCATCCTCGATAGTGAAAGGAGGAACATCCGATGTGTTCAGGATATTCATACTGCTCACCAGAATCTCAATCTCACCGGTAGGGATCTTGTTATTCTTAGCAGAACGCTCATTTACGGTACCAGTAACCTGAATCACGAACTCGCGACCCAGATGATTGCTCTTTTCGCACAAATCAGCATCAGACTCAGCATTGAAAACCAACTGAGTGATACCATAGCGGTCACGCAGGTCTACAAAGGTCATACCACCCATCTTACGGGCACGCTGTACCCAACCTGCCAAGGTTACCTGTTCGCCGGCATTAGCCAGACGCAACTCACCACAAGTTTTTGTTCTAAACATTCTATTTTTATTCTAAATTATTTTCGACCTGCAAAGTTAGTGCAAACCGAGTGAAGAACAAAAAGAATTTATTCTTTTTTTATTCCGAGGTGACGCCTAACTTATCAAAAGTTTGTATAACCGAGTGGAGTACAAAATAAATTTATTTATTTTT
>JAZQPA010000128.1:0-9063 GCA_045628125.1 Bacteroidaceae bacterium | reverse complement strand
GATTCTCATTCAATGGAACAAAATCCGTTAAGCCCGTATATTCCTCTGGGCCCTCGCCCTTCTTGCTGAGAAGGCTTACAAGTTTTCCCTCTGTATCAAAACGAAGCACCTTAGAGCGGTCAGAGACAAACAAGGCGTCATCTACAGTTGCAATTTTTGAAATCTCACCCACCAGAGCTGAATCTGTGGTCTCCAAACTGATAATGCCATAGGGCGAAATGGAGCTGAGTGAGATGGGATGGCTCTCATTCCCCACGTGCACGATTATTTCCTCAAGTAAATTGGTGTCTGACGGCCTATTGTTAGTGCAGCCACCTAAAAACAAGGAAAAGGTTACAGTTCCCAGGAACTGCAACCCATTAAAAAAAATAGACTTCATATTATTCACATTTAAATCAGACATTTGTTAACATTATTTCACAATATATTGCAGATATATTCACGTGTTGAAATGGCTTTTCCCTCAATACCTAATGTGGGTTTTAAATTAAGTAACCGTTGCTTTATAGCCTGCAATCCTCTTTCATAAAAACGAAGAAGGTCATTATTTTTAAAGCCCAGTTTAAGCAGCATACAAAATCTAATATCCTTTTCTTTCAAATCGGGATGCCTTTCCCTTAATGTGGGAAGAAAACCGGGTACCAATTCATTAAGATAAGTTTCTATCTCCAGCCAATCTGTATTGGACAGAGTTTCTTCTGTCTTTTTGTCCTTCAACTCATTAATTTTATTGGAAAAATCAATCCTTGACAAGATTAGTTTTTTATACAGTTCTATTTGCCGTTCTCGATTCTCGATAATAAGGTTTATTTTCTCCTGCTCAACATCATGTTTAAGCTTTTCAATCTTAATCCTTTCTTGTTCCAGAAGAATTTGCTTCCTGGACATTCGTCTCTGAGTATAAAACAACAAGGTCAATAAGATAAAGATAATCAATAATGCTGTCAGGGCGATTCCAAAAACCCACTGCTTCTCCATTAGCAGTTCCTCCTTCCGATTTAGGGCTACTTTATCTTTCATGTATTCCACATTCTCTTTTTCAGAAGTAAGATAAAGCTGACGAAGATAAACTAATGAAGAATCAACATAGTGCTTGGTTTCACTATCACCATTCTGTTCCAGGCCTATTTCCGCAAGTTTCACAAAAGCTACATATTTATCTTTACTGGTTGCGGCATGGCCCAAAGATTCAACCAGGACACTCTTAGCTGAATCTAATAAATTGGCAGCCATATAACATTCCGACAGCAAGCTGTATAATGAACTCGGCTTACGGGGGACTGTTTCCAATGCCTTATGAGCATAGCTTAATGCGGAATCCACTTGATTGTCCCGAAGAAATGACGATGATACGGAATGGTATGCATCACCAATCAATTGATCATTCTTTGAGGATAGTGCTTCCTTTAGAGCCTGTTTCATATAGACTTTTGACGAGTCCGGATTATGCAACTGGTTATGGCAATTGCCTATATTTATCAACAGATAAACCTTATTGGAAAGTTTTGTGGAATCATATTGGCATAAAAGCCGGTAGGCATTACGGGCCAGCAATAAGGCCTCATCCGGATTACTTATTCTTAACAAACGGCTCAGTTTCTCGGATGACAGATACTGTGTATATAGATCTCCCTGTTTCTCGGATGAATCAATAGCCGTAAGAAAACAATCTTTTGCTAATTTCGCACTGTCAACAAGGGAGTAATACTTCCCCATATAATAGAAGCACTTTGCATAAAGACTGTCATCAGCATGCAAAGTATAATAATTGTAGGATAAACGAAGAAGCGAATCACTATTAACATCCAATCCGCTCTTGTCCTGCGCCATGTAATAGACCAGATTGTAGTAAGCCAAATGCTGCTCTGAAAACGTGCTCCGGTTACACTGAGAAAGTACAACTAACGAACTATCCGGATTACTGTTCAGTAAACTATAGGCATACTGAACTCTTTTCAACTCATTTGGTCTTGTGCTGCAACCGGAAAAGAATGCACACAAGATGAACAGGGGCAGGATATGTTTATATAAATGCTTCATGGCTGCAAATATAGCCCAATTATACTAAAGTATATAATTTGGGAGGTATAATTCTCAGCCAGTCCAATTTTAACGATAAAACATTAATATTCTACTAATTAATCTATTTTTATAATAATATTGAGGTATAATTTTTGATATAAATACATGTTTTTTGTTACCTACATCCATAATCTCAGCGTTCACGTACCAGATTATCTGATTCCGGTTTCCCAACTCACATCAGCTCAATAACCTGATGATTGAATTCTATCACATCACCGGGAATGCACTTGGCACGCTTTCGCAGTTCCACCTCGCCGTTTCTCTTTACCATGCCTTCTGACACCACAAACTGGGCAGTGGCACCTGAATCCACCAGACTTGTAGCCTTCAGCAACTGGATGAGCTGTATGAACTCTTCACCCTCACGTAATTTAAATTTTATTGTTTTCATAAATAATCATATTATATAGTTATTGTATTTGGCGGTTCAAATGTAGCAATAATCCCTTTTCCGGCAAAGCGGATACCATAAAAAACACAGCCTGAATTAAATGTACTGGAGGATTATCAGCCACCAATTGTGGACAACTGACGGAAAACAAGATACATTTTTAACCATTTGATTTCACACTTGGCCGAAATTCTGTAATTTTGCAGCCAGTTTTAACACTATCTAGATCATATAGTATATGAAAGCATTCAAAGTTCTGGCTTTGGCAGTGGTATCACTGCTGGCCTTTGCTGCTTGCTCTACCGAAAACAGTAAGTATGAGACAGTAGCCGGTGACCCTCTGGGCACCAAGATTTACACCCTGCAGAACGGACTGAAAGTGTATATGTCTGTCAACAAGCAGGAACCTCGTATCCAAACCTTTATTGCTGTCCGTAGCGGTGGTAAGAACGACCCAGCCGACAATACCGGTCTGGCTCACTACCTGGAGCACCTGATGTTCAAGGGCACTCCTTCACTGGGTACTACCGATTATGAGGCAGAGAAAGTAATCCTGGATCAGATTGAGGAACTGTACGAGGTGTACAGAACCAAGACTGATGAGGCCGAGAGACGGGCCCTGTATCATGTCATCGACTCGCTGAGCTATGAGGCATCTAAAATCTCCATTCCTAACGAGTACGACAAGGCCATGTCTATCATCGGTTCCACCGGTTCAAACGCTTCCACATCGGAGGATGTAACCAGCTACACCGAGAACATTCCTTCCAACCAGATTGAAAACTGGGCCAAGGTTCAGGCCGACCGTTTCAAGAACATGGTGATCCGTGGTTTCCACACCGAGCTGGAGACTGTTTATGAGGAGTACAACATGTACATGAACGTGGACAGCGAGAACGCCATGTATGCCATGGATTCTGTTCTGTTCAAGCATCATCCTTACGGCACACAGACCGTTCTGGGTACCTCTGATCACTTGAAGAACCCTTCTATCAAGGCTATCAAGAAGCAGAAGGAGACCATGTATGTGCCTAACAACTGTGCTATCTGTCTGTCGGGTGATTTTGACCCGGATGAGATGGTGGCTATCATCGAGAAGTACTTTGGTGACTGGCAGCCTAATCCAAATATCCCTGAGCTGAAATACGAGCCAGAGGAGGAGATTACTGCCCCTGTAACCCGCCACGTATACGGTACCGATGCTGAGTTTGTGATGATTGGCTGGAGAATTCCTGGCCAGAGCACTCAGGAGAGCGAGATCGGTAGCATTGTAGGTGATATCATGAACAACGGCATGGCCGGTCTGATTGACCTGGATATCAACCAGCAGCAGAAGATGCTGAAGGCTTCGGCATCGGCTGACAGAAGAGTGGATTACGGTGAGTTCGACCTGGAGGGTTTCCCTAATAAGGGTCAGAGCATGGAAGAGGTTCGCGACCTGTTGCTGGCTGAGATGGCCAAGCTTCGTGCAGGTGACTTCAACGAGGACCTGATTGCTGCCTCGGTAGCTAACCAGAAGCTGCGCCAGATGCGTGCATTGGAGAGCAACGGCCAGCGTGCACGCCAGTATGTCACCTCGTTCATCGCAAAGCATAATTGGGCTGACGATGTTCACAAGATGGAGCGTCTGGAGAAGATTACCAAGGCTGACGTTGTGGCTTGGGCCAACAAGTACCTGGGCGAGAACAGCTATTGCGTAGTATTCAAGCACGTGGGTGCTAACCCTAAGAACCAGAAGATTGTGGCTCCTGCCATCACTCCTATCGCTACCAACCGCGATAAGCAGAGTGCCTTCCTGACCGAAATCCAGAACAGCGAGGTACAGCCTATCGAGCCTGTATTCGTAAACTATGCAACCGACCTTTCCAAATCGGATGTTAAGGAGGGTATGGAACTGCTGTACAAGAAGAACGATATCAACGAGGTGGCTCAGCTGAACTTCATCTTCGACGAGGGTCTGCTGAATGATCCAGCCCTGAACATGGCCGTGGATTATGTGTCTTATCTGGGTACACAGACCAACAGCGCCGAGAAGATGGCACTGGAGATGTATAAGCTGGCCAGCAGCTTCAGCTTCAGAACAACTACCAACAGCCTGCAGCTGTCTGTCTCAGGTCTGAATGAGAACATGGGCAAGGCACTGGATCTGGTAGAAGACCTGATTGCCAATGCTGCTGCCGATGAGAAGGTACTGGAGTCTTACAAGCAGTCATTGCTGAAGTCGCGTAACGACAACAAGTTCAACCAGAACGCTTGTACCACCGCCTTGAACAATTACGTTATGTACGGTCCTGAGTATGTGAAGAAGGTTACCATGACCGATGAGCAGATTATGAACATTACCTCAGAAGAGCTGTTGGCTAAGGTAAAGGAACTGCTGAACAAGCAGCACACCGTGGCTTATTATGGTCCTTCAAGCGAGGCAGACGTGAAGAGCCTGCTGGCTGAGCATCATAAGGTGGCCGACAAGCTGGAGCCTCTGACCAAGCTGTATGCACAGAAGGTACTGACCACCACTCCTAAGGTGTTCATTGCACCTTACAAGACCCGTCAGTTCAACTATATCCAGTTTACCTGCGACGGTGCCAAGTATGCTCCTGAAGACGATGCTGTGGTACGTCTGTACAACTCTTACTTCGGCAGCGGTATGAATGCCATCGTATTCCAGGAAATGCGTGAGGCACGCGCATTGGCTTACAGAGCCCGTGCAAGCCTGAACACCCCAACCTTCAAGGACGATGCTTACTCATTCCAAGCTACTATCGGCTCACAGAGCGACAAGCTGCACATTGCCGTAGAGGCATTTGATGATATCATCAACAACATGCCTGAGAGCCAGAAGGCATTCGACATTGCCAAGGCTTCAATCGATGCTACCCTGCGCACCCAGCGCACCACCGGCATGCAGGTGATCAACAACTACCTGGCTGACCGTGAGTTGGGCAGAACTGAGCCTAATGCTAAGTTCATCTATGAGACTGCAAAGAACCTGACCCTGCAGGATGTGGTTGCTGCTCAGCAGAAGTATGTTAAGAACCGCACCTATATCTATGGTCTGCTGGGTGATGCCACCCTGTTGGATTTGCCTTACCTGCGCACCATGGGTCCAGTAAAGCAGGTTTCTCTGGAAACTGTATTCGGTTACTAATCCTATTCACCATACAAAAAGAAAGGCGGAACGTAGTGTCCGCCTTTCTTTTTTATATAATAACAGGAATTACTCTACCACCAGTTTTGGCTCACGTCCTGCCAAATCAAAACTGCTGAATTCAACGGTGATTTCCTTTGACTCACCAGGCATCAAACTGAAGTAATTATCAGAGTAGATTACCGGGAGAATCAACTCACCCTTAGCATCAACCACCTTAGCACGCAATACCAGGGCTGGAGCATCGGATGTATTGGTTACAGTAGCTGTACCCTTGCAGGTCTCACCCTTCTGGAAGGATGCCTTAACATCCAATTTAGGAGCAGGCAAGTTACGGATAGCCTGGTAATTGCCATTCTCACGACCTTCCCAGTAGAAGTTCTCATCTTAGGAACAAGACCTTCCTGAGTAGACAACACGATATGGGCAGGTTGCTTTTCCTCCACCATACCATCAGTGGCCAACTGAGCAGTCAGGCTGTAATCCCAACTGGACGAGGCGTAAGCCATTCTGTTCAAGGCCAGATTCTTGTAACTGCCATCCCTTACCAAAACCGGAGCAAAGTTCTCGTCCGGATTTCCTGGATAAGGATTGGAAGGTGAAGCAATCTGCTCGACTTTAGCTTCAGTACAAGCTGCCAGCAAAGCCGATGTTGCCAAAATTGTAAAAACTGATTTTAACATGATAATTATAATTAAAAATATTCGATACAAGTTAAAGTACTGATAATTTTTGAATTAATAGCACAAAGTTACATCTTTTCACTTTGTTTCAAAAGAGTTGAGAACAAAAAGGAAAGAGCAATCAGTCATTTAAAATGATTAAACAAAAAATAGATAAAATAGTATTACATGACAGTTGTCTTTTCCCTCGTTAATAGAAAAGACCGTTATTTCAGACACGCATACCAAAAAATACTTAAAAAGGCACCTTGATAGGGAAAAATAATGTACCTTTGTCCCCCGAAAACATATTAAGTACATATTATGAACGAAGAAGCTGTATCATCCTTATCGCTCGATTTGAGCCATTTGGCATTAAGTGATTTAGTGAGTTTTGCCACCAGTGCATGCAAAAATCTGGTAATTGCCTTTTTGGTATTTAGTATCGGACGCTTCATCATTAAGCGAATCCTCAAACTGATCAGAAGAATCATGGAGAGGAAGAATATGGAGCCTTCTCTCTTCTCCTTCCTGGACAGTTTGATTTCCATCACCTTAAACTTTGTCCTTGCCATTGCGGTTATCGGCATTCTGGGCATTGAGACCAGTTCCTTTGTTGCCCTGTTTGCCAGTGCCGGTGTTGCCATTGGTATGGCACTGAGCGGAACCATGCAGAATTTTGCAGGTGGTGTAATGGTACTCATCTTTAAGCCTTATAAGATTGGCGATTACATTGAGGCTGCCGGTTTTGCAGGAACCGTAAAGGAGATTCAGATTTTCAATACCATTCTTATCACACCGGACAACCAGACCATTATTATTCCTAACAATAGTCTTTCTACCAGCAGCATGCGCAACTACAGTACTGCTACACACCGAAGAGTAGACATTGATGTGGAGGTTGCCTATGGCACAGATGCCGCAACCGTGAGAGGAATCCTTGAAGAGATTATCAATAACAATCCTCAGATCATAAAGGAAGCCCCATACGCACCAACCATCCCAATGACCGCAATGAAAGGCAGTTCCATCGAATTCCAGATGCGTATGTGGGTGGAATCAGCCAATTATTGGGGTGTTAGATTTGATGTCACAGAAGCAGTATACAGCACACTGACAGCACGTGGAATAGAAATTCCTTTCCAGCAGTTAGATGTTCATTTGAAGCAATAATCATTACCTAAACCATTTACTATGTCTTTAGATAACCTGCCCAAAGACCCTATCATGTTGATGAGTTTATTGAACATGAAATTACGCGATGAATTCGATTCTTTTGATGAGTTGTGCCTAAGTTTAGGATTGGAGAAAGAAGAGGTTGAGAGCATTCTGGCTCCAATGGGATTTGAATACATGCCAGAAGTAAATCAGTTCAGATAATGAAAAGAATACTGACGTTTGTATTGGGGTTCATTCTTGTTTGTCTATCGGCTTTGGCCCAAAGTCAAGGCACATTGGCAAAGAAGATGCAGGCCATGGGGTTCCTGAACCTCAAAACGTTGGATTCTTCTCTGGTTATCGACCTGATGTACACCCGTGCGGATAATTTCACCGGAGTGGTCCTGTACGAGGATTTGACTGAAGCCTACCTGTACCCCACAGCAGCCCGTGCCGTGGTAAAGGCTCAGCAGGCCCTGCACCGTACTCACCCGGACTACAATCTGAAGATATGTGATGCCAGCCGACCCATGTCTGTTCAGAAAAAGATGTATGACGTGGTGAGGGGCACCCCCAAGAACATTTATGTCAGTAATCCGGCCAATGGTGGAGGATTGCACAACTATGGCATGGCCGTAGATGTGACTATTGTGGATAAAAACGGCAAGGAACTGGACATGGGTACCAAAGTGGACCATCTGGGCAAGGAAGCTCACATCAATACCGAAGCTGCCATGGTTCAGGCTGGAACTATCTCTGCCCAAGCCAAGAAAAACCGGGAGCTGTTACGCCGGGTGATGAGAGAGGCCGGATACAAACCGCTACAGAGTGAATGGTGGCATTTCAACTTTGTGACCCGGGCTGAGGCAAAAGCAAAATACAAGGTTTTGGATTTCTGATGCAGGAAACACTGGATTTTATAGCCAAACATCTGTCGGATGACGTTCGTAACCTGGCGTTGCAGGCGTCACGCTATCCCAATGTGGACATGCCATTTGCCATCGACCAGATAGCTGGCTACCAGACCGCTCTGCAGAAACTGCCCACCTATGCCCAAACGGCAGGCATCTATTATCCGCATCACCTGAGCATGGAACAATGCTCTTCAGAACAGACTGCACGGCACAAAGCAGAAATCATAGCCAATATTCCGTCAAATAAAGACTCTTTTGTTGATTTGACCGCAGGTTTCGGCATCGATTTCTCTTTTATCGCCCCATTATTCCAACAAAGCAGTGCCATCGAAAGGCAGGAATACCTTTGTGAGATACAACAGCACAATCTTCCGCTTTTGGGGCTTGATAACGCACAGGTGATCCATGCCGATGCTTCCCGCTATCTGGAGGGAATGGATTATGCTGACTGGATATTTCTGGATCCAGCCCGAAGAGACGCTCACGGTGGTAAAGTAGTGGCCATATCGGATTGTGAGCCCAATGTGGCAGAATGGGAGGAGTCACTGTTGGAAAAAGCCAATTATGTGATGGTGAAACTTTCGCCCATGCTGGATATCACACTGTCTGTGAGAACCCTGAAACACGTCCGTGAAGTGCATGTCGTTGCGGTCAATAACGAGTGTAAGGAACTGTTGTTTATTCTGGACAAAAACATTCATTCCA
>JAZQPA010000127.1:0-11133 GCA_045628125.1 Bacteroidaceae bacterium | reverse complement strand
GAATCCGGCACTTCCGGCATTTCAACCCAGCGTTCTACAACCACCCGTTCAAATGGTGTCCGCAGCATGTCAGAGTCACGTAACCAGAGCAGTGGCATGACCCGCTCAGTGACTCCAAGCAGCCGCTCAAACAGTTCCGGTTCAGGCTTCGGATCAGGACGTAGTGGCAGCTCTTCTGGCGGTTTCTCAGGAGGAGGTCGTAGCGGAGGCTTCTCTGGCGGTGGTGGCTTCTCAGGAGGCGGTGGCCGTAGCGGAGGTTTCTCAGGCGGCGGTGGTGGCCGCAGTGGCGGTGGAGGCCGTCGTTAATCAAACACTTAATTGTAGAATATAAAGATTCATAAGATATGAAAAGAACATTATTTTGTACAGCACTGATGGCCCTGATGAGCCAGTCAGTTATGGCACAGGATGTGTATGATGTGGCTCGTTTATCTACCTCTGATTTGAATGGTACTGCACGTTTCATCGGTATGGGTGGTGCATTAAGTGCCTTGGGTGGTGATATTACTACAGCAGCTACTAACCCTGCCGGTATCGGTATCTTCCGTAGCAGTGATATCTCTGTTTCTGGTGGAAGTGTAATGCTGGCTAATGAGAATATGGAAAAGAATAACAGAGCATCATTTGACCAGTTGGGTGTGGTGTTCAGCTCCAAGTATAGTAATTATTCTCCACTGCGATACCTGAATTTCGGCGTGAATTACCGTAAGCGTACCAATTTCTTTGATAGTTTTGGTGTGGGTAATGTTTGGAATGGCGATTTTTCACAGACCTATTCCATGGCAGAGATGACCTATGATATGCCTTCTGGTCGTAACATGCCTATGCTGGCATCCATGGCTGTAAATTCAGGTGCCCTGTATGTAGATGACCAGAATCATTATACCGGTATCCCAGCGCAGGATTCTTACTTCACCACTATTCAGAAAGGTGGTGTTCATGAAATCAACTTTACATTGGGTGCTAACTATAATGACCAGATTTATCTGGGTGCATCTGTGGGTTATTATGATGTGAATCTGACCCGTTCTTCCTATTATACTGAGAACAATAGCGATGACGGTGGATATTATGATTTGTATAATGATTACTTTACCGATGGAGCAGGTGTGGATCTGAAACTGGGTGCTATTATCCGCCCAATCGCTGATTCCGGTTTCCGTTTCGGTGTGTCAGTTCATACTCCAACCTTCTATACACTGACTGATTCCAATAGCGCTACCATCGAAGTCTATGAAAAGAACGGAAATGAAATCGGTCATGACGGTCAATACACTGACCCTATGGATTATCAGTTGAGAACTCCTTGGAAGTTCAATCTGAGTTTGGGCCATACCATTGGTACTCAGTTGGCTTTGGGCGCAGAGTATGAATTGACCAATTACAGCGGCATTCGCATCCGTCGTGGCGATGGCTTGCAGTCCAATTATACCGATTATGTGGATGATACCTGCCGTGAGTTCCTGAAGAACGTACATACATTACGTTTCGGTTTGGAGTTTAAGCCAGTATCCGATTTAAGTCTGCGTGCGGGTTATAACTTCCAGACAGCTCAGTTCAGTCCAGGTGCTTACCGCTCATTGGTGGATTTCACAGATATGAATGTAGATACCTTTACTGATACCCAGTATGAGAATCTGTTCAGTCTGAATCGTATTACCGCAGGTATCGGCTACCGCATTGATCAGTTCTATATGGATTTAGGATATCAGTACAGTACTCAGAAAAGTGACTTCTATGCCTTTGATGACTATTACACCGATAACGGAAAGACTGTTTATCTGCCAGGTACTGAATTGAAGAAGAATCGTCATCAGGTAACTCTGACATTGGGATATAAGTTCTGATCTGATTCAGAAAGTTTTCATAATATACTAAGAAGAATCCTCTCCGAATTCCATAAGGAAAAAGGAGAGGATTTCTTTATTTTGGGGCCTTTAGGTAAAGGTAAATGGCTATGAATGAAAAGAGGATATTCGGCATCCATACGGCTATCATCGGAGGCACATTGGCATTGATGGCAAATGTGGATGAAATGGTCTGGAACAGAATATAGGCAAAACTCAGTGTTAATCCTATACCCAATGAGATACCCATTCCTCCTTTTCGTTTCTGTGCAGAGAGTGACAGACCGATGATGGTTAGAATGAATGCGGCAAAGGATTGAGCTATGCGTCGGTGATACTCTACTTCAAACTGTTTAATGTTGGCGAATCCTCGCTGCTTCTGTTTCTCGATATATTCCGTTAATTGGGCACTGGTCAGGGTTCCTTCCTGTCCTTTGGCAATCAGGAAGTCGGTTGGTTCCATCTTGATGATGGAGTCTTTTCTGCTTCCTCGGGTAATAAATTCCCTCATACCCTTCAGTTCACGGACAGTGTAATCCTTGATGGTCCAATGGTAGCGGTCCTCGGCAAGGGTATCGTATGTGATGGAATTGGCTGTCAGATGACTGACCAGTTTCTTGTCCACGAATTTATCCAGTGAGAACTGGTATCCTGTCTTGTTGATGTTCTCAAATCGGCCGATGTAGGCAATGACACCTGAATCCACTTCCAACTGCACGTCCTGCGCATAGTTCACCACCTGAGATTTACGGCGTTTGTATTGATTCTCAAATTTCACACGTGCCACATTTCCCTTTGGAATGACTTCAGAACCCAAATAGAATGTAGCCAATGATACGATGGCAGCACTGATCAGGTAGGGGCGCATGATACGGTTGAAACTCATTCCGTTACTCATCATGGCGATGATTTCCGAGTTGTCTGCCAGCTTGGTGGTGAAGAAAATCACCGAAATAAAGACAAACAGCGGACTGAACAGGTTGCTGAAATAAGGAATGAAGTTCAGGTAGTAATCAAAGAAAACCCTACTCATTGGCGCATTGTTCTGCACAAAACGGTCCAGGTTCTCATTAAAATCGAACACTACCGCAATGGAAATAATCAGTGCGATGGCAAAGATGTAGGTGCCCAGAAACTTGGCGATGATGTAACGGTCAATACGCAGAACAAACTTGGAAGCAGGTGATTGCTCCCATTTATTGCGTAATTTCGTAATACCGTCAGATATAGGCTTCTGGTATTTGCCTAAACCAGGTTTCTTGACATTCAGTTTCATAATCTTTCAGATAATTTCCGTACCATCATTGGTTTCCATGTGCTGAAATCACCGGCAATAATATGTTTGCGAGCCTCACCAACCAGCCACAGATAGAAGGCCAGATTGTGAATGGATGCAATCTGCATACCCAGCATTTCCTGTGCGTGGAACAGATGGCGAACATAGGCACGGGAATAGGTGTGGTCCACATAGCTGGTTCCGTCAGGATCCAGTGGGGTAAAGTCATCCTCCCATTTCTTGTTGCGCATATTCATGATACCGTTACGGGTGAAAATCATGGCATTACGTCCGTTACGGGTAGGCATGACACAGTCAAACATATCCACACCACGCTCTATACCTTCCAGAATATTCACTGGGGTTCCTACACCCATCAGGTAACGTGGCTTATCCTTAGGTAAGATGGCATTTACCACCTCTATCATCTCATACATCTTGTCTACAGGCTCACCCACAGCCAGACCGCCAATGGCATTGCCATCTGCATTCTTGCTGGCAACGAACTCTGCAGATTTCTCGCGCAGATCCTTAAATACGCATCCCTGTACGATAGGGAAGAGAGACTGCTGATAACCGTATTTGGGTTCGGTTTCATTGAACCGCTTGATGCATCGGTCCAACCAGTTGTGAGTCAGTGCCAGTGACTTTTTCGCATATTCATAGTCTGATGTGCCTGGAGGACATTCATCGAATGCCATGATGATATCAGCACCGATACTGCGCTCAATATCCATCACGCGCTCAGGAGAGAAGAAATGCTTTGAGCCATCGATGTGTGAGCGGAATTCTGCACCTTCCTGTGTCAGTTTCCGGATTCCGGATAGTGAAAAGACCTGGAAACCACCGCTATCGGTCAGCATCGGACGATCAAATCCGTTGAATTTGTGCAAACCGCCGGCTTTTTCCAGAATATCAATTCCAGGACGCAGATACAGATGATAGGTGTTACCCAGAATGATTTGTGCCTTGATATCATCCTTGATCTCTGGCAGATGAACACCTTTCACAGTGCCTAGTGTACCCACTGGCATGAAGATAGGTGTCAGGATATCGCCATGATCGGTATGGATTTTACCGGCACGGGCATTTGATTTGGGGTCAGTATATTGAAGCTCAAATGTCATTTCTCACTTTCTTTTGGGGTTTCAGGAACAGTAAAATCAATCGGTTCTGCCACCTTCTCATCCAGTACAGCATAGTTGATGACTTCCTTGATGTCCTTTACATAATGGAAGTTCATGCCGTTGATATAGCGCTCAGGAATCTCTTCGATATGGCGCTTGTTCTCATCGCTGAGGATGATGTCTGTAATGCCGGCACGCTTGGCTGCCAGAATCTTCTCACGGATGCCGCCTACTGCTGTTACACGTCCGCGAAGGGTGATTTCACCTGTCATAGCCAGATTCTTGCGGACCTTACGCTGGGTCAGTGCACTGATCAGTGCGGTAGTCAGGGTGATACCTGCCGAAGGACCATCCTTAGGGGTGGCTCCATCAGGTACATGGATATGAATGTTCCAGTTATCAAAAATCTTCAGGTCGATGCCGTAATAATCAGCATGTGCCTTGATGTATTCTACAGCCAGAACAGCCGATTCCTTCATCACATCTCCCAGGCTACCTGTCAGGGTCAGCTTGCTGCCCTTGCCTTTGCTCAGGCTTACCTCAATCATCAGAATGGTACCGCCTACCGAAGTCCATGCCAAACCAGTCACTACACCGGCATAGTTGTTGCCCTGATATTTTTCAGGAGTAATGATTGGCACACCCAGCAGGTCTTTCAGATCGGCCTCTTTCAGTGTCTTTGGCGACTCTTCCTCCATCAGGTACTTATAACCCAACTTGCGGTAAATCTTGGTCAGCTGCTTCTCCAGAGCACGGACACCGCTTTCCATGGTGTACTGCTCAATCACTTTACCGATAAGGCTTTTGGTAACCGATGAGGTAGGAACATCGTTCATACCCAATTCAGTTTTAATCTTTGGGATAAGGTGACGCTTGGCTATCTCAATCTTCTCCTCATTCAGGTATCCTGGTACCTCAATCATCTCCATACGGTCACGCAGTGGAGCAGGGATGTTACCAATGTTGTTGGCTGTTGCAATGAACATCACCTTCGACAGGTCGTAATCCAAGTCCAGGTAGTTGTCGTGGAATGATACGTTCTGCTCCGGATCCAGTACCTCCAGCAGGGCAGAGAATGGATCACCATGATTGCTGGATGATACCTTGTCGATTTCATCCAATACGAAGACGGGATTCGAGGTACCTGCCTTCTGAATGTTCTTCAGAATGCGTCCCATCATAGCACCGATGTAAGTGCGGCGATGACCACGGATCTCAGCCTCGTCGCTGACGCCTCCCAATGACATTCGCACATACTTGCGTCCCATGGCTTGCGCAATGCTTCTTCCCAAAGAGGTTTTACCCACTCCAGGAGGGCCATAAAGGCAAAGGATAGGGCTGCGCATGTCACCGCGCAGTTTCACAATGGCCAGCTGCTCCAGAATACGCTCCTTTACTTTTTCCAGACCAAAGTGGTCGTGGTCCAGAATCTGTTTTGCCTTAGGAATAGACAGACGGTCCTCGGAAACCTTTCCCCATGGCAGGGAAACCAGTGTTTCCAGGTAGTTCAGCAGGGTATTGTAATCCGGTGAACCGCTTGGAATACGTGCCAGCTTATCGATTTCGTTCTCAAACGACTCCACAATATTTGCAGGCATCAGTGATGATTCTGCCAACTTTCTCAGTTTGGCAATGTCGGCATTGTCATCCCCATCGTTCAGTTCACGCTGAATGTTCCGTATCTCCTGATTCAGGAAATAGTCACGCTGCTGTCTGCTCAGATCCATGTGGGTCTGATTCTCAATACGGCGCATGATGTCCAGTTTCTGCACATGCTCGTTCAGCAGTGTCAGGAACAGATAAGCACGTTCCAAAACGGAAGAACAGGTAAGCAACTGAATCTTTTCCTTGATGGAAAGAGGCAGGTAGGTGCAGAAATTGTTCAGCAACAGCATCTTGTTGCTCAATCCGTCTGCTATCATCTTCAGGTCCAATGACATCTGCTCCTTGAAGGCATCCTTCACAATGTGCTGGATGGACTCCATGATGGTATTGAACTCTGTTGTGTTCAGATTGACGTCTCTTTCCTTAATTCCTTCTACAATAGCCTCGTAGTAGTTGCGTCCTTCAATTACCTGCTTGATTTCCAAACGGTTCATGGCTTTGACAATAACCGTCTCATTGTTGGATCCAGGCAAGGTGAATGAACGCACCACCTTAACCAGGGTACCTATCTTAAAGAAATCCTGTGCATTAGGAACGTCGGTTGCGCTATTCTTCTGGGTGATAACACCCATTATGCGGTTCTCGCGCTCACATTTCTTGACTACGGCTTTGGAAAAAGAGCGTCCTATTGTGACTGGAATCATGGTTCCAGGGAATATCACCATATCTCTTAATGGCAGCACAGGAATACGCTCGTCTATCTGATTGTTAAAGATATCCTCCTCGTCTCCCTGAAATTCTGCTATAAAGTTTAATTCTCCTTTTGGTGTATCAATAGGGTCAAAATCACTCATCTTATATTCTATCTAATTAATCCGTGCAAAGATACGAAAAAATGAGCACATGTCATAAGGCTATTAAAAATATTATATTACCTTTGCAATGTTACATTTCGTAAAATATGTCAAATAATTATTTCAAATTTAAGCAGTTCACAGTCTGGCATGACAGGTGTGCCATGAAGGTAGGGACAGATGGGACCCTGTTGGGCTCATGGGCTCCGGTAAATTCTGTCCGTAAGGTGCTGGATATTGGCACGGGAACAGGCCTTATTGCCTTGATGATTGCCCAGCGGCAACCCCTATGCCATGTGGATGCTATTGATATTGATGCTGAGGCTGTTAGCCAGGCTTGTTCCAATGTGGCGGAATCGCCTTTTCATGATCGTATAAAAGTGGAATTGCAGGATATTGTAACCATGGATAGCGGTGTGGCCTATGATCTTATTGTATGTAATCCGCCGTTCTTTCAGAACTCTCTCCGAAGTCCCAACGAATCTCGTTCCTTTGCCCGTCATAATGTGGCCTTGTCGTTTGAGGTGTTATGCCAGAAAGCTTATGAATTGCTGCAGGACGAGGGGTTGTTCTGTGTGGTTATACCAACCGATGTTCGCGACGGATTTATACGTGAGGCTACCGGTGCCCGATTATTTGTGAAGGAACAGTTGGACGTATGTACCAAAAAAGGAAAGCATCCCAAAAGGGTGCTGCTGAGTTTTAGTAAGAAAATAGAAGAGACGCCAAGCCGGGGGACCCTTTATTTGATGGACGAGCATGGGGTCTATACCGATGAGTATCGTAACCTGACAGATGGTTTCTATTTGAAATAAAAAAAAGGCAGAACTTAAATTCTGCCTTTTTCCGTATCTTATAAAATACCTAATTGCTTGAATGATTTTGACAATGCCTCAACAGCTCTGTCAACCTGCTCTTTGGTGTGGGTAGCCATCAGCGCTACACGAACCAGAGTATCCTCAGGAGCACATGCTGGTGGAATTACAGGGTTGATGAAGATACCGTTGTCAAATGCCAGACGGGTAACCTGGAAGGTCTTAACCGCATCGCGAACATACAATGGAATGATAGGACTCTCGGTCTCACCAATCTCAAAGCCAGCATCCTTGAATGCCTTCAATGCATAGTTGGTAATCTTCCACAGGTTCTCCTGACGCTCAGGCTCATCCTTCAGAATCTGAAGAGCGGTCTTTGCAGCTGCAGTAGCAGCAGGAGTAATACTTGCACTGAAGATATAGGTACGTGAGTTGTGACGGATCCAGTTGATAACCTCCTTGTCACCAGCGATGAAACCACCGATACTTGCCAGAGACTTACTGAAGGTACCCATGATCAGGTCTACCTCACTGGTCAAACCGAAATGATCGCAGACACCGCGGCCGTTTCTTCCGAATACGCCCAAACCGTGAGCCTCGTCAATCATCAGGTTAGCATTGTATTTCTTCTTCAGCTCTACCATCTGAGGCAGAGGAGCCAAGTCACCTTCCATTGAGAATACACCGTCTGCAACCATCAGCTTCACTGCATTTGGTTCGCACTTCTGCAGCTTTGCTTCCAGATCTGCCATGTCATTGTGCTTGTACTTCAAAGCCTTAGACATTGACAAACGGCGGCCGTCAACAATTGATGCATGATCACGGTCATCGCAGATGATATAATCGTTACGGTCAGTAACACAACTGATTACGCCGGCATTTACATTGAAACCTGCTGAATATACCAAAGCTTCATCCTTGCCTACAAACTCTGCTAACTCGTGTTCTAATTCTACGTGTAAGTCCAAAGTACCATTCAGGAAACGAGAACCTGCGCAACCGGTACCATACTTCTTGGTAGCTTCGATAGCTGCATCGATGATACGCTGGTCATAGGTCAATCCCATATAAGAGTTGGAACCGAACATCAGTACTTTATGGCCATCCATCATTACCTCAGTGTCCTGATGGCTGTCAATAGTGCGGAAATAAGGGTAAATACCCTGAGCCATAAACTGTTGTGGCTGGTCCCACTTGGCCAATTTTTCTCTTAATAGATTCATATATCGTTATTTATATCAACGCTCGCGCGTGAGTTTATGTATTCTTTACTGATTCTACAAAATGCGGTGCAAATTTACATATAATTTTTATTATAGGAATGTGTTTTTCCAAAAAATGTTATCTTGTTGAGAAAACTTTCCAAAATTTTGGAACACAATCAACCTTTTGTTTATCTTTGCAGTGTAATGAAGCGCATATTATTTATAGTTAATCCCATTTCGGGAACTCAGGGTAAGGAAGCTATTCTGGGATATATTGATGAGATGTTCGATAAGGACCTCTTTTATTGCCATGTATCTAAAACTGAGTTTGCAGGCCATGCCGAGGAATTGGCCCGTCAGGGTGCCATTGACGGATATGACATTATTGTAGCCATTGGTGGCGATGGAACGGTGAATGAGGTGGGACGTGCGCTGGTGCATACCCAATCGGCTTTAGGAATCATTCCATGTGGTTCCGGCAATGGACTGGCCCGTCATCTGGGTATTCCTATTGATCCCCGTAAGGCCATTGAGGTGATACGGAATGCAAACATCCGGACCATAGATTATGGTAAAATCAATGATCTTCCTTTCTTCTGTACCTGCGGTGTGGGTTTCGATGCTTATGTCAGCCTGAAATTTGCCTCTTCGGGCAAGCGTGGATTGCTGACTTATCTGGAGAACACCCTGCGTGAGGGATTACGTTATAAGCCTGAGTATTACGAGATTGAGGATGAGGAAGGACTGCATAAGATGCAGGCGTTCCTTATTGCTTGTGGCAATGCTTCACAGTATGGCAACAATGTGTATATTGCGCCTGGAGCTTCCATCAGCGATGGCTTGCTGGACGTTACCGTCATGGAGCCTTTCAACATTGTGGATGCGCCCATTGTAGCCTTTCAGCTGATGAATAAGACCATCGATCAGAACAGCCATATCAATACGTTCCGTACCCGAAGATTAAAGATTCATCGTCAGACTGAGGGTGTGGTGCATTATGATGGCGACCCTATTATGATGGGTAAGGATATAGAGATTGAGATTGTAAGCCAGGGAATTAATGTGGTTTATGCCGATAATGATAAGGACTTACCGGAAAAGGAGACCAACAACCTGCTTCATATCTTTTCCGATTTCTTCAATGATCTGGAGCATATCGATATTTCCGATCCTCAGCAGATTCCCAAGAAACTGATGGTGGTAAACCGCGAATTGCTTCGTAAATTGAAAAACAACAAATAAAAAAGGCTCCCGTTTGGGAGCCCTTTTTCATTTATGCTACTTTATTCAGTTTCTTGATGATAGAGAAGATGAAGGCTGCTGCCACCAGACAGATAACCATCAGTGTTCCCCATACTACAGGCAGGCTGAAGCCGTCCCACATCTGACCTGGGATAGATACCAGCTTGTTACCCAGAGCGGTAGCCACGAACCAGCAACCCATCATAGCACCCTTGTACTTAGGAGGAGCTACCTTACTTACAAAGCTGATACCGATAGGGCTCAGCAGCAGTTCAGCGAAAGTCAGGATCAGGTAGGTGTTAATCAACAGGTTTGGAGTTACGTCTGCTACATGATTTGGATGATCAGTTGCAGGCAGACCGATACAGAATACGGCCATCAGCAGGTAAGCAGCTGCTGCTACCAGCATGCCCAAACCAATCTTTACAGGAGCCTTTGGCTCTTTACCCATGCTAGCCAGTTTGCCGAACAGTGCGATACTTACAGGAGTCAGCATTACTACGAAGCAAGCGTTAAAGTGCTGGAAGATAGGAGCCTTAACATCAATCTTATCGGTTGCAGCAGGAGCGTAGCATACCAGATATGCTGCACTGGCAATAATCATCAGGATAGCCAGGTTCTTGCACAGACCCTTCTGCTGGAAGATACCGAACAGACCGTAGATGATGAAGATTGCAGCCAACAAATCGCGTACATCGAACAGCATGCTCTCGATACCGAATGACTCGCGTGCGGTGAACTCATCAGCAAACCAGGTCAGAGTCAGACCGTTCTGGTGGAAGGCCATCCAGAAGAAGATAACTACAGCGAATACCAGCAGCAGGCAGATGATGCGCTCCTTGGTCTCAGCTGGGCTCAACTCCTCAACCTGAGCAGCAGCTACGCTGTCCTTCTTCTTGGTAGCACCGATTACATGCTTGTAAGCTGGTCTACCCAAGAAATAGATAAGGATAGATGCAACCACTGATACGCAAGCAATGGCGAATGCAAAGTGATAAGAATCAGCCTTGCTGTAGCCGAGCGAATCCTGAGCCCAGTCCATAACCATAATGGCAGCGGTTGGTGCGAAGAGGGCACCTACGTTGATGGCCATGTAGAAGAGCGAGAAGCCAGAGTCGCGCTTGTCGGCAAACTGAGGATCGTTGTAGACATCCCCTAGCAT
>JAZQPA010000126.1:0-16080 GCA_045628125.1 Bacteroidaceae bacterium | reverse complement strand
TTCCGATAATGTTTTAAATAACCTTATTAAGGTGCTTTTAGCAACGGGGTTCCACCTCTTCCCATTCCGAACAGAGAAGTTAAGCCCGTTCACGCCGATGGTACTGCGATGCAATGTGGGAGAGTAGGTAGGCGCCGTTTTTCAGAATCCTTCGAAGAGTAACTTCTTCGGAGGATTTTTTTTTGTCTCCTCAAAAAGTATTACTTTTGCATCGTAAATTAAAATCATAATGAATAAGAGAGCTATGAAGAAATTATTTGTTTTTGCGTTGACCGCATTCTTCTCTTTGACTGCGTCAGCTCAGCGTCAGCAGAAACCAGAGATTTATTCTCCAAAACTGAAAGCTTTATACCAGGAGGTGGATAAAGGATCAGTGCTGAATAATGAGAAAAAACCATTAATTGGTGTTAGTGTTTCTAATACCATGAAGGGAACTTGCACCCGCTCAATTGAATTGGCTGGTGGTATTCCTGTTATCATTCCTGAAAGTCCAGATCCTGTGTTGATGGAGAAAACCGTCAGCATGCTGGATGGTCTCATGATGTCTGGAGGTGAAGATATTCATCCTTTATATTATGGTGAGGAAGTGAAGGAAAAGTGTGGTGGCATTAACGAAAAGCGTGACCTTTACGAGTTGACTTTGTTGAAGAAAGCTATGGACCGCAATATTCCTGTGTTAGGTGTTTGCCGCGGATTGCAGTTGATTAATGTGGCAATGGGTGGTTCATTGTATCAGGATATTCCATCTGAAAAAGAAACCAATATTAATCATGGCCAATATGAGAATAGTTTGGTTCCAGCTCATGATGTTACCTTGATTGAGGGCTCAGAGGTTTATAAGATTTATGGCCAGAACCGTTTAGGTGTTAACAGCCGTCATCATCAGGGAATCAAAAAGGTGGCTCCTGGATTGAAAATTACTGCTTGGAGTACTGACAGTATTCCAGAAGCAATTGAGGCCTATCCTGTTAAATCAGTGATGGCTGTTCAGTGGCATCCTGAATTGAATTGTGCTGCAGGCGATGCGCCATCATTGAAATTCTTCTCTGCTTTTGTTGAGAAAGCAAAGCTCTTTGCAAAAGCCAAGGATATTCACAGCCGTATTTTGTCAGTTGATACTCATACTGATGGTCCTATGTGGTGGAGCAGAGGTGGCTATACCCTAGGTGCTAGATTAGATAATCAGGTAAGCATTCAGAAGATGCAGGAAGGATTCCTGGATTCACAGTTCTTGGCGGCTTTCTTGAGTCAGGGCGAATTGGATGATGCTTCTTTAGCTAAGGCAGAGCAGAAGTGTAAGGATTTGATCGCAAGTATCCACACAGAGGTTGCCAAGTATTCAGATTATGCAGGTTTGGCTGTTAATCCTGATGAAGCTTGGTCTTTGAAGGAGCAGGGTAAGCGTGCTTTCTTTATCGGCGTAGAGAACGGTTATGGTATTGGTAAAGACTTGAAGAACATCAAGAATTACTTTGATCAGGGTGTGCGCTATATCACTCTGTGTCATAGTGCTGATAACCATATCTGTAACTCTAGTACCCGTACAGCCGATGAGAACAAGGGTTTGACCGAGTTCGGTAAGAAGGTTGTCAAAGAGATGAATAAGGTAGGTATGCTTATCGACTTGAGCCACGCAAGTATGGGAACATTCTGGGATGTGATGAAATACAGCAAATTACCAGTAATTTGTTCTCATTCAGGTGCAAAGGATGTGTTCTTCCACGATCGTAACCTGAATGATGACCAGTTGAAGGCTTTGGCAAAGAATGGTGGTGTAATTCAGATTTGTATTTTTGCCAGCTATATGAGCCCTGACCGCACAAAGACCAATATCGATGACGTGGTTGCTCATATTGACCATTGTGTAAAGGTTGCTGGTATCGACCATGTGGGAATCGGTTCTGATTTTGACGGTGGTGGCGGTGTACTGGGTTGTGCCGGTGATAACGACATGATTCAGATTACCGTAAAACTGCTAGAAAAGGGTTATACCGAGGAGGAATTAGGAAAGATCTGGTCTGGTAATTTCTTCCGTGTCATGAATGCTAATCTGGCAGTTGCCCGTTAATAGGTAAATTTAGAAAGTGATAATTTGAAACGTGATTTTATTTCAAATTATCACTTTTTTCATTAAATCCATAACGATTTGTTTGTTTTTGTCGGTGTAAAGCCGTATCTTTGCATAGTTTTTATAAGGAAGAAGATTATGACGATGAATTATTCAAGTATTTTACTAAACGCTCTGATTATTCGACTGCATACCGTGGCCGGAAGTGAGTTGTGTGCTTGAATATTGATTGATATACTATGATGCCTTTCTCACTTCCATGTGCGAAAGGCTTTTTTATTGTGATAAAAAAAGGAAAAAGATATGAGCGATAGACTTTACATTTTTGACACAACCCTTCGAGATGGTGAGCAGGTGCCTGGGTGCCAGCTGAATACCATTGAGAAAATTCAGGTTGCCAAGCAACTGGAGGCATTGGGTGTGGACGTCATCGAGGCGGGTTTCCCTGTTTCCAGTCCTGGAGATTTTAATTCAGTCATTGAAATTTCAAAGGCAGTAACCTGGCCTACGATTTGTGCATTGACACGTGCGGTACAGAAGGATATTGATGTTGCGGCCGAGGCATTGCAGTATGCCAAGCATAAACGCATTCATACCGGAATCGGAACCAGCGATTCGCATATTAAGTATAAATTCAACTCCAATCGCGAGGAAATTATTGAGCGCGCCATTGCTGCAGTAAAATATGCCAAACGATATGTTGAGGATGTTGAGTTTTATGCAGAGGATGCGGGAAGAACCGATAACGAGTATTTGGCGAGAGTGGTTAATGCGGTGACTAAGGCGGGTGCAACCGTTGTGAATATTCCTGATACAACTGGTTTCCGTGTACCAAGCGAGTATGGTGAGAAAATTAAATATCTTGTTGAGCATTGCGAGGATATTCAAAGCGGAAAGGCAATTCTTTCTACCCATTGCCATAATGATTTGGGTATGGCCACTGCTAATACTGTCGCAGGTGCTTTGAATGGTGCACGACAGGTGGAGGTGACTATAAATGGTATTGGAGAAAGAGCAGGAAACACCTCGTTGGAAGAGGTGGCAATGATCTTTAAGACACATCCGGATTTGGGCATTGAAACCAATATTAATACATCAAAGATTTATCCGACCAGTCGAATGGTGTCATCGTTGATGAATATGCCTGTTCAGCCGAATAAAGCCATTGTTGGTAAGAATGCCTTTGCTCATTCCAGTGGTATCCATCAGGATGGTGTGCTGAAGAATGCTGCCACATACGAAATTATGGACCCTAAGGATGTGGGTATAGATGATAATGCAATTGTACTGACAGCCCGTTCAGGACGTGCTGCACTAAAACACCGCTTGCATGTAAATGGTGTGGAAGTGGATGGTGAAAGACTGGATAGCATTTACCAGGCATTCCTGCAATTGGCCGATAAGAAGAAAGAGGTTACCGATGATGACATTTTGGTATTGGCAGGTGCCAGTCGTGCTGATTCCAGAGCAATCAAATTGGACTTCCTCCAGGTTACTACCGGTATGGGTGGCCATAAATGTGTGGCATCCTTAGGCTTGGACATCAGTGGTCAAAAATTTGAATCCTGCTCTACAGGAAATGGCCCGGTAGATGCAGCTATACGGGCATTAAAGAAAATCATTATCAAGGAAATGGTATTAAAGGAATTTACGATTCAGGCTATTTCCAAAGGCTCGGATGATGTGGGTAAGGTTCACATGCAGGTGGAATATGACAATCATGTTTACTATGGATTTGGAGCCGATACAGATGTGGTAAGGGCTAGTTTGGAGGCTTATATCGATTGTATTAATAAATTCCGATAAAAAAGAAAACTATATAAAAATGAATACATTATTTGATAAAATTTGGGATGCTCACGTTGTTCAGGTTGTGGAAGACGGACCAACCCAGTTATATATTGACCGCTTGTATGCTCATGAGGTAACCAGTCCTCAGGCATTCGACTCGTTGCGTGATAAAGGAATTAAAGTGTTCCGCCCAGATCATGTATATGCCATGCCTGATCACAATACCCCTTCTGATCAGCAAGAAGCAATCAATGACCCAATCGGAAGAAAACAGGTTGAAACATTACAGAAGAATTGCGAGGAATTTGGAATCACCCATTTTGCAATGGGTACCAAGGATAATGGTATCATACATGTTGTCGGACCTGAGAAGGGACTTTCTTTGCCTGGAATGACAATTGTATGTGGTGACTCTCATACCTCTACCCATGGTGCGGTGGGAGCATTGGCTATGGGTATTGGTACCAGTGAGGTGGCTCAGGTTCTGGCCAGTCAGACAATCTTGCAGTCAAAGCCTAAGAGTATGCGCATAAACATTGAGGGTGAGTTGCAGGCAGGTGTGACAGCCAAGGACATTGCTCTTTATATAATGGCTCAGATGACCACTTCAGGTGCTACAGGATATGTGGTGGAGTATGCTGGTTCAACTATCCGGAATTTGTCGATGGAGGGACGCTTAACCCTCAGTAACTTAAGTATTGAAATGGGTAGCCGTGCCGGTATCATTGCTCCAGACGAGACTACCTTTGCTTATTTGAAGGGACGGGAATATGCTCCAAAGGGAGAGGATTGGGATAAGGCTGTTGCTTTCTGGAAAACACTGAAGAGTGATGACGATGCAGTGTTTGACAAGGAGGTGACTTATCGTGCAGAGGATATAGCCCCTCGCTTGACATACGGTACCAATCCTGGTGCGGGTATTGCCATTGATGAAACAATTCCTGCATTGGACTGTATTCCTGAAGCAGAACAGGCCGGTTTCCTGGCTCAGTTGAAATATATGCAGTTTAATCCTGGAGAGAAATTAGAGGGATATCCTGTGGATTATGTATTCCTGGGTGCCTGCACCAATGGACGAATTGAGGATTTCCGCGCGTTTGCCAGTGTGGTTAAAGGAAAGAAAAAGTGTGCATCAGTGGTTGCTTGGCTGGTTCCTGGCTCTTGGCTGGTTCGTCAGCAAATTATTGATGAGGGCATTGATAAGATATTGGAAGAGGCGGGATTCGAACTCCGTTTGCCTTCATGCTCTGCTTGTTTGGCTATGAATCCAGATAAGGTTCCTGCTGGAAAATTGGCTATCTCAACAAGTAACCGTAATTTTGTTGGCCGTCAGGGACCGGGTGCCCGTACCGTTTTGGCTAGTCCTTTGACTGTGGCAGCAGCAGCAGTAACAGGTGTAATAACTGATCCACGTAAAATCTGAAGAATTATGGCAAAGCAAAAATTTGATATAATAGAATCTACTTGTATTCCAGTCGCTATTGATAACTGTAATACAGATTTGATAATTCCTGCCCGCTATCTGGCTTCCACGACACGTGATCCAAAGTTTTTTGGTGATGCGTTCATGCATGACTTAAGATATGATGCAAATGGCAAACCTGTTGATGACTTTGTGCTGAACCAGCCTGATTATTGTGAGGAACCAAGTAAGGGTGTTCATGAGATTATTGTCGGTGGTGCCAATTGGGGTTCCGGAAGCAGCCGCGAACATGCAGCTTGGGCTATTGCAGGATACGGTGTACGTGTAGTGATATCTTCTTCCTTTGCTGATATTCATCGAAATAATCTGCTGAACTGTTTCGTCCTGCCTGTTATTGTCAGCAAGGAATTCCAAATGGAGTTGTTTGCCACTATTCACTCCAATCCTAAGGCTGTGGTACAAGTTGATGTCCCTAACCAGACCGTAACAAATGTGACAACAGGCAACAGCGAACATTTTGAAATTAATGGATATAAGAAATATTGTCTGATGAATGCCTTGGACGATATTGATTTCCTGTTGGAAAACAAGGATAAGATTGAAGCCTACGAACAACGATGAGTAGTCCGGTGTCAGATAAGCCAACCAGGCAGGTGTTGATTGAAATCATGGATACTACGTTACGCGACGGTGAACAAACCAGTGGCGTATCTTTCGTACCCCATGAAAAACTGATGATTGCCCGAATGCTGTTGGATGAGCTGAATGTGGACCGTTTGGAAATAGCTTCAGCTAGAGTATCTGACGGTGAGCTGGACGCAGCAAAATATATTTGCCGTTGGGCAAAGCGCCGTGGATATTTGGATAAAGTTGAGGTGCTGGGATTTGTTGATGACGGCAAATCGTTAGATTGGATACAGGCAGCAGGTGGTAGGGTTATCAATCTGCTGACAAAAGGTTCATACCGTCATTGCACAGGACAATTGAAGAAAACTCCAGAGGAACATCTGGCTGATATACAGAAGAATGTATCCATGGCCCATGAACGGGGATTCGATGTCAATGTCTATCTGGAGGACTGGAGCAACGGCATGAAGGATTCTGAAGACTATGTGTTCATGCTGATGGATGGCCTGCGAGACAGCGGAATCAAGCGTTTCATGTTGCCTGACACCTTGGGTGTGCTGAATCCATTGCAAGTCATAGCATACTTCCGAAAGATGGTTAAGCGCTATCCTGATCTGCATTTCGACTTCCATGCTCATAATGACTATGACTTGGCCGTCAGCAATGTATTGGCAGCTGTGTTGAGTGGCGCCAAGGGATTGCATACCGCAATTAATGGCTTGGGTGAAAGGGCCGGTAATGCGCCTCTTGCCAGTGTTCAGGCCATTTTGAAGGATCATTTCAATGCCATTACCCATATCAATGAGGAAAAACTGAATGATGTGAGTCATGCAGTAGAAAGTTATAGCGGTATAGCCATTCCTCCAAACAAACCCATAGTAGGCAACAGTGTATTCACACAGGTAGCAGGTGTTCACGCTGATGGTGATAACAAAAATAATCTGTACTGTAATGATCTGCTCCCTGAACGTTTTGGCAGAAAGCGTGAATATGCTTTGGGAAAGTCCAGCGGTAAAGCGAATATCCGGAAAAATTTAGAGGAATTAGGCTTGGAGTTGAGTGAAGAAGCCATGAAAAAGGTCACTCAACGTATCATCGAGTTGGGCGATAAGAAGGAGTTGGTAACTCAGGACGATCTTCCATATATTGTTAGTGATGTCTTAAAACATACCAATATAGAAGAGAAGGTGATATTAAAGAGTTACATGGTCAGCACGGCTTATGGATTGAAACCGATTGCCGGTGTGAAATTAGAGGTGAATGGCATCCTTTTTGAGGAGAATGCTACAGGAGATGGCCAGTTTGATGCTTTCGTGCGTTGCATACGTCATATATATAAGGAAAAGCTTGGCCGTAAATTTCCATGGCTGTCAAATTACAATGTGAGTATCCCGCCCGGTGGCCGTACAGATGCCTTGGTACAAACCGTAATTGAATGGGATTTTGAAGGTAAGACCTACCGGACACACGCTTTGGATGCTGACCAGACAGAAGCCGCTATTAAAGCAACCATTAAAATGCTTAATATCATAGAAGATTTATACGTTAATAATGAATAATAGAATATAATAATGGATTTAAAGATTGCAGTTCTGGCCGGTGATGGCATCGGACCAGAGATCATGGAACAGGGAGTTGCCGTATTGAGTGCCGTTGCTGAAAAATTCGGGCATAGTGTAACCTATAAGGAAGCATTATGTGGTGCACATGCCATAGACGAGGTGGGTGATCCATTTCCGGAAGAAACATTCCAGATTTGCGAAGAGGCTGATGCTGTTTTGTTTGCCTCAGTTGGTGATCCTAAGTTCGACAATAATCCAACCGCAAAGGTCCGTCCGGAACAAGGCTTGCTGGCTATGCGTAAGAAATTGGGTCTGTTTGCCAATATCCGCCCTGTAACAACTTTTGATTGCCTGATTCATAAATCTCCATTAAAGGATGAGATTGTAAGAGGTGCCGACTTTATCTGTATCCGTGAGTTGACCGGAGGTATGTATTTTGGTAAGAAGCAGGAACCAAGCGTTAATGAGAATGGGGTAGAGGATGCATTGGATACCAACTATTACTCTCGACCTGAGGTAGAACGAATCCTGAAAGTTGCATATCAGTACGCACGACAGAGACGTAAGCATCTGACCGTTGTTGATAAGGCTAATGTGTTGGCAAGCAGTAGATTGTGGCGTAAGGTGGCTCAGGAAATGATGGGAGATTATCCAGATGTAACCACTGATTTCATGTATGTGGACAATGCAGCTATGCGCATGATTCAGGATCCAAAATTCTTTGATGTAATGGTAACCGAGAACACTTTTGGTGATATCCTTACCGATGAGGGTTCTGTAATTACCGGTTCCATGGGCTTGTTGCCTTCAGCATCAACAGGTTCCAGCACCCCTGTGTTTGAACCTATTCACGGATCTTGGCCTCAGGGCAAGGGGTTGAATATAGCTAATCCACTGGCACAGATTCTGAGTGTAGCCATGCTCTTTGAGTATTTTGATTTGAAGGAAGAAGGTAGCCTGATCCGCAAAGCCGTTGATGCATCTCTGGATCAGAATGTCCGTACTCCAGAGATTCAGGTTGAAGGTGGAGAGAAATATGGCACTAAAGAGGTTGGTGCATGGATTGTAGATTATATCAAGAAAGCATGAGATTACTTGCAGTTCTTGTATTTATAATAAGCGGAGCACTCGTAGGATACGCCCAGCAGGGTGAATCCTACGAGACTTTGCTTGATTCAGCAATGAACGCATCAGCGGCCAGTCATCTGGAGGATGCTGAGTTGATGTACAAGGAGGTGCTGAAGAAAGATCCAACCAATAAAGGAAATAGTCTGGTCTGGGGTAATTTGGGCAGTGTACAGCAACGACTAAATAAACTGGATGATGCCTTGCAAAGTTATACTATGGCTTTGAATCTGGAGCCTGGTCTTGTTCGCGTATTGGAGCAGCGGGCATTGATTTATCAGGATAAAAAAGATTATGGCCGCGCCATGCTGGATTATTCTGCAGTAATTGATAAAGATCCGACCAACGAGATAGCCTTAATTAATAGAGCATATTTGCGAATGGAGAAAAATATGCTGAATGAAGCCCGTTTGGATTTTGAAAGCTTACTGTCACATTACCCGATGCATCGGCAGGGTGAATTAGGATTGGCAATCTTGTCGCAGAAACAGGAACGTTATAAGGAAGCTGCAGACCGGTTTGCTATGTTGATAGACCGTTATCCTAATGATGCCACTCTTTATGAGGCTCGAGGTAACATGGAAAGAGAATCAAAACAATACGAACTGGCTTTGCTGGATTATGAGGAGGCCGGCCGAATAAGTAATGATCCGCTTTACAATGTGATGCAGGCGATGGTATATTTGGACCAAAAGAAAAAAAAGACTGCCAGAGTCATGATTGACAGAGCGGCAAAAGCAGGAATGGCGCGCTCGCTACTGCAAGAGTTCTATGATATGTGTAAATAAGGTAATCAGCCAATATGTTGGCTGATTATTTTTGTAAAGTCCTTGCCGTATTTCTCTTTCTTGAACTCGCCAATTCCACTGATTTTGCCAAAATCCTCAATTGTTGTCGGACGGATAGTGGCAAGAAGGTGGAGAACCTTGTCTGACAAGATGATGTATGCGGGATATCCCTGCTTCTCTGCTAATACTCTTCTCAAATCTTTCAGTTTCTCAAACAGAATGAGATCCTCGTCATGCTCGTCTGTAGGTCCGAAAGGAAGAGAAACCTCTTCTATCCGGTTACCATTCTTTTTCTTCTTGACTGCAACTTCGGCCTTCTTTTCTATGGTGTTGAGGTCGGCTTTATTTCTTCCATACAGGACTTCAACTCCAAGAGGGGTGATCTTCAGATGCTTGTCTTCATTATAAGCTATCTCAAAATATCCCATTTGCAGCATTTGCAGCATATAGTCATGCCAGTCTCTTCCTGGAATGTCCCGGCCAACTCCAAATGTTTTCAGTTGGTCGTAATGATTGGATGTGATTTCGGGTGAGTATGTGCCTTTCAGGATGTCAATAACGGTGTTTGTTCCGATTTGCTGGTTGGTACGGACGATAGCAGATAATGCCTTCTGAACGATGATGGTGCCGTCAAATTGTTTTGGCGGATTTTCGCAAACATCACAGTTCTGGCATTTGCAATCGGTATTTTCTCCAAAATAGTTGAGTAAAATTCTTCTTCGGCAGACTTTAGAATCTGCATAGTCCTGCATGCTGCGAAGTTTGTCATTGTTCAACTTATTCTGCCCACTCTCATTCGCAAACTGCTGACGCAACATGACATCCTGAAGGTTGTAGAATAAAATGGTTTCGCTTGGAAGACCGTCACGACCGGCTCTTCCTATCTCCTGATAGAAATTTTCAATACTTCCCGGTAAGTTGAAGTGAATGACCCAGCGTACATTACTCTTGTTGATTCCCATGCCGAATGCCACAGTTGCACAAACAACATTTATACGGTCATTGATGAAATCTTCCTGTACTCTATCCCTTTCAGAAGCTGGAAGACCTGCATGATAAATGCCGGCTAAAATACCCGCTTTCCGTAATTTTACGGCCACCTTTTCCGTGAGCTTTCGTGACATACAATAAACAATGCCACTCTCATTGTTATATTGGCTGATGGTATTTAATATAACCTTTATGCGCTCGTTTTCGTTGTAATCCCGATATACTCTTAAACTAAGGTTTGGCCGGTCAAAGGAACTGATAAACGTTTGCGCATTTTCAATGTGCAACTGATGAATGATGTCATCGCGGGTCGTTTTGTCTGCCGTGGCAGTTAATGCAATAATAGGAACAGTAGGGAATAGTTCTTTCAACTGACCTAATTGTGTATATTCAGGCCTGAAATCATGTCCCCATTGGGAAATACAATGAGCCTCGTCAATTGCAAAAAGAGAGATCTTAATATTGGAAATAAGATGGGGTAGCTCCAGCAACAGACGTTCAGGAGAAATGTATAATATTTTGATATGTCCCAATTGACAATCCTTACGGATGTTCAGATTGACGCTGTCGGAATTATTACTGTTTAGGGCCGCTGCTTCTACGCCGTTTGCTCTCAAACTCTCAACCTGATCCTTCATCAAAGATATCAGCGGGGAAACAACAATAGCGGTCCCTTCCATCATTAATGCAGGGATTTGATAACAAATTGACTTTCCTCCACCCGTAGGCATTAGTACTAAAGCATCTTTTTGAAGAACAATTTGTTCGATGATTTGCTCCTGCTGGGGACGGAAACTATCGTATCCAAATATATTTTTGAGAATTTTAAGCATTATTCTATTTTTATACAGCGAAGGTACAAAAAAACAAATGAAAACTTGCACATGTCAATAAAAAAAACGTAATTTGCAAAATCAAAATATGTGAGAAGTAATTAATAGCTCAAGGGTTAACGTTTAATATGGGAAAATACAATTTAGTGCAAATCAAGGATAAGGACGCAGCTTATCGCAACCTTATCAGAGCAGAATTATTAGATGAATTATATGATCAGGTTTTTCAGCGAATCATTGTAGATAAGAAGTATCGCGATCCTGAGTATTCTGCAAAAAAATTAGCCGAAGAAATTAAGACTAATACACGGTATATCTCAGCTGTTGTCAGCTTGAGATTTGGTATGAATTACTCTTCATTAATTAATGAGTACCGCATCAAGGAGGCTTTAGCTATTTTGGTTGACAAACGATATGCCGATGCAACAATTGAGGAGGTCAGTGCCATGGTAGGTTTTGCAAACCGTCAGTCTTTTTATGCTGCCTTTTATAAGTTTACAGGACAGACTCCAAAAGGTTACAGACTGAAACATCAGGGACAAGTAAAAGGAACTGCAAAGAAAACGGCAAAACCCGTTCGTGCCAAAGAAACAAAATAACTAAAAAATAAATAAGGGTGGGATGTTCATTGAACATCCCATTTTTGTGTAACAAAGATGGAAGAGCAAACATTTAATTATAGTGATGAGAAGTTTGCAGACCTGCAACTGTTAAGGTATGAGGTCTCAGGATTTGATCAGTTGACCATTCAGCAGAAGAGCTTGATATATTATTTGCAGGAAGCAGCTTTATGGGGACGTGATATTTTATTTGATCAGAATGGCCGATATAACCTTCGTATCCGTAAACTGTTGGAATCACTATATGTTTGTCATTATCAGGAGAGAAATACAGAAAAAGAGTTTCAGGCATTGGAAGTATATTTGAAACGGATCTGGTTTTCCAGCGGAATACATCACCATTACGGATGTGAGAAGTTTGAGCCCGGATTCACTCCTGCATATCTTCTGATGTTGATGAAGCAAACAGAAACTACGTTGTTGCCACTTTCAGACAACCAGACGGTAGAACAATTTTTCCATGAATTGTCTCCGGTAATTTTTGATCCGACTGTAGATGCCAAACGTGTTAATCAGGCCGAAGGTGAAGACCTGCTCCTTACATCTGCATCTAATTACTATCAGGGAGTAAGTCAGGAAGAGGCAGAATCTTTCTATGAGAAGATGAAGGATCCAAACGATCCGGAACCCATAATGTTCGGCATGAACTCCCGCTTGGTGAAACAAAATGGTGTAATCAGGGAGATTGTCTGGAAAAAAGATTCATTATATGGCGAGGCAATAGAGAAAATTCTTTTTTGGCTCAAAAAAGCTGAACAGGTTGCAGAGAATGAGAAACAGCAGCAGGTGATACAGTTGTTGATAAAATTTTATGAGACCGGTGACCTGAAAGTATTTGATGAATATAGTATTGCATGGGTAAATGATAATGAATCACGGGTCGATTTTAATAATGGCTTTATAGAAACCTATGGCGATCCGTTAGGATTAAAGGCCAGTTGGGAATCCATCGTTGATTTTAAGGATTTAAAAGCTACCCGTCGTACTGAACTCATCAGTTCCAATGCTCAATGGTTTGAAGATCATTCGCCTGTTGACGAACGTTTTAAAAAAGAAGAGGTGAAAGGTGTTTCGGCCAAAGTGATTACAGCTGCAATTCTGGCTGGAGATTTATACCCGGCCAGTGCTATAGGAATAAATTTGCCGAATTCTAATTGGATACGGAGTGTCCATGGCTCTAAAAGTGTGACGATAGGAAATCTGACTGAGGCATACAGCAAAGCAGCTCGTGGCAATGGTTTCATGGAGGAGTTCGTGGAAAACGAAGAGGATTTAAAACGCATCCGTTTGTACGCAGACAAAACAGATGATTTGCATACCGATTTACATGAGTGTGTTGGCCATGGCTCTGGAAAGTTGTTGCCAGGTGTTGATCCTGATGCATTGAAAGCTTATGGCGCAACGATAGAAGAGGCTAGGGCTGATTTGTTCGGCTTATATTACATGGCAGACCCCAAGTTGGTGGAATTGGGGTTACTCCCTGATGCTGAAGCGTACAAGTCGCAGTATTACACGTATATGATGAACGGTCTCATGACTCAGCTGGTCCGTATAGAGCTGGGGGCGGAAATTGAGGAGGCTCATATGCGGAACCGTGCCTTGATAGCCAATTGGGTATTCAGGCAAGGTTGTGAGACCAAGGCAGTTGAGTGGGTGAGAAGAGATGAAAAGACATATCTGAAGATTAATGATTATCCTGCATTGAGAATCTTGTTCGGCCGCCTTTTAGCTGAGGTTCAACGAATCAAAAGTGAGGGAGACTATGACGCAGCAAGAAATCTGGTTGAGAGCTATGGTGTGAAAATTAATGCAGATTTACACCGTGAGGTAAAGAAACGCTACGAGCAACTGAATCTGGCTCCTTATAAAGGATTTGTTAATCCTCGTTATTCCGTTGATCTCGATGAAAATCAGAATATTATAGATGTAAGAATCCATTATGACGAGTCTTATACCCAACAAATGCTGCGCTATAGCCGGGATTATTGCGTATTACCTTTAATAAATGACTGATATGGAGATAAAAGAACTGATCCGAGATATTAAGTCCCAATACCGTACAGCAATGAACGGTGTGGCTTCTGCCCATATGCGTGAAAGTGGATTAGCTTACAAGATAAATTTTGGTATAGAGCTGCCAAGATTACTTGCTATAGCAAGAGATTATGAACCTAATCACGAGCTGGCACAGACCCTGTGGAAAGAGGGAATCCGGGAGTCCAAGATTTTGGCTGGCGTTCTTATGCCAGTGGACAACTTTTTTCCGGAAATTGCAGATATTTGGGTTGAGCAGATTCCGACTCAGGAAATAGCGGAACTCACAGTGATGAATCTTTTTGTTCGTCTTCCTTACGCGAGTTCTGCTGCTTTCAGGTGGATTTCTGATCCTCGTGAAATCTTTCAGGTTTGCGGCCTACTGCTGTTGACCCGTTTGTGTATGAAAGGTTGTTCTTTCAATGAGTCTGCCTCTTTTGAACTTGTTGACCAGGCTGTAGTACTATTGCAGGATTCCAACCAGAGAGTAGCCCAGCAGGCGTTCATATTGTTGCGCAAATTCTTACAGATGGATGTGGAATCGTGCCGTATGGTAAGGCAGGCTGTTGAATCGGTTCATCCTGCTGAAGGAACCCGATTGGAGGGATGGTGTCAGGTTCTGTTGGCAGAGTGTATGGAATAATAGATTTTTTGAGTATATTCCTTTTCAGATTCATCGAAAATCCCTATCTTTGAACAAAATTTGTCTGATATGGATTTAGAGGAGCGTAAAACCAAGGCTAAAGAAAATTTTACTGAGTTTCTGAGGTCTAAAGGTGGTCGCGTAACTCCGGAAAGAATGGCTGTGGTTGAAGAGGCTGCTGGGTTTAAATCTAAGTTCACTATTGACGATTTGAAACAGGGCATGAGCGCTCGGAACTTTCAGATAGCTCATGGAACGTTGTATAATACGGTTCATGAATTACTGAATGCTCAAATGATTCGAAAGGTGCAAATTGGAAAGATTGCCTATTATCAGTTTTGTGATGGCAAATCCCGGAATTTTCATCTGGTATGTACCCGTTGTGGAAAAATAACAGAGTTCCAGCATGCGGAACTGGAAATGCTTTTGGAATCATACAAACCGAAACGTTTCACCATGTCGGAGTATAATGTTTCGATTGAGGGCATTTGTTCTACATGTGCAGCGGTCCTGAGAAAACTTGAAAGAAAAAATAACAAAAAAACGATAAGGAAATGAAAGTTGATGTCTTATTAGGCCTCCAGTGGGGTGATGAGGGTAAAGGAAAGGTTGTTGATGTTTTGACACCTAACTACGATGTTGTTGCCCGTTTCCAGGGTGGCCCTAATGCTGGTCATACACTAGAATTTGAAGGCCAGAAATATGTTCTCCGATCTATCCCTTCTGGAATCTTCCAGGGAGATAAGGTAAACATCATTGGTAATGGTGTCGTATTGGATCCTTCTTTGTTTAAGGCTGAGGCTGAGGCTTTGGAAGCATCAGGTCATCCATTGAAGGAACGTTTGCATATTTCAAAAAAGGCTCATTTGATTTTACCAACCCATAGAGTTCTGGATGCCGCTTATGAGGCTCAGAAAGGTGATTCTAAGGTGGGTACAACAGGTAAGGGTATTGGCCCTACATATACTGATAAGGTGAGCCGTAACGGATTGCGTGTAGGTGATATTCTGAACAACTTCCAGGAGAAGTATGCTGCAGCAAAAGGCCGTCATGAGGCTATCCTGAAGAGTTTGAATTATGAGTACGATATCACTGAGTTGGAGAAGCAGTGGATGGAGGGTATTGAGTATCTGAAAACATTCCATTTGGTAGATAGTGAGCATGAAATCAACAATCTGTTGAAGGAAGGCAAGTCTATCCTTTGTGAGGGTGCTCAGGGTACAATGTTGGATGTTGACTTTGGTTCATATCCATTTGTTACTTCTTCAAATACCATTTGTGCTGGTGCATGTACCGGTTTGGGTGTTGGCCCAAATAAGATTGGTGATGTCTATGGTATCATGAAAGCATATTGTACTCGTGTTGGTGCAGGCCCATTCCCTACTGAGTTGTTTGATGAGACCGGTAAGACAATCCGTGCTTTAGGACATGAATATGGTGCTGTTACCGGCCGTGAGCGTCGTTGTGGTTGGATTGACCTGGTGGCATTGAAGTATGCAATCATGGTAAATGGCGTGACTAAACTGATTATGATGAAGAGTGATGTCTTGGATTCTTTCGAGACAATTAAGGCTTG
>JAZQPA010000125.1:0-3865 GCA_045628125.1 Bacteroidaceae bacterium | reverse complement strand
ACGGCCTTACCCCAACCGGTATCCGCAATGGTGAGATGCAATGAGTTAGGATGCAGATGATGCCAGAATACGCCTGTGGCCAGATGGCCCAATGCATAGCTGAAATCATGTGCCACCATCTTAGGCTCACCGGTAGTACCGCTGGTGAAATACATCAGCATGGTATCACTGGTCTCGTTCTTAGGAGGACGCACAAAAGCAGGCGCGTTGGCAATTCCCTCCTCCAGGTTCTGGAACTTCAGTACCTTACCGTCGGCACCCGGAACCTCGCGGGTAAACAGGTCGCCCGACTTATCGCTGGGCACTACAGGAGGAATGGCACTCAGCAGTTCCACCGAAGGACAATCCTTCATGGCGGCACTGATATGATCCACAATCACATCCTCGCCTGCTGCCAGAATAGCCTTAATATCAGCAGCCTTGCAACGGTAGATGATATCCTTGGCCGTAAGCAGATGAGTAGCCGGAATAGCCACAGCGGCCAGTTTGTGCAAGGCCAGAATAGCAAACCAGAACTCATATCGGCGCTTCAGGATCAGCATCACGCAATCTCCCTTTCCGATTCCCTGCTGCTGCAGATACGATGCAGTCTGATCGGTATAATACTTCAGGTCCTTATACGTAAAACGCACTTCCTTGCCCTGGTCGTTGGTCCACAGCATAGCCAGTTTCTCCGGATCCTGTGCAGCCCATTCGTCCATTACATCGTAGGCAAAGTTGAAATGATCAGGAACAATTATCTGGAAATTATCGATAAAGTCCTGCTGTGATGTAAAATCAGTCTGTGTAACAAATTTCTCAAACATAAAAATGATCAGCAAACAACGGTAAGGAATTTCACTTCCTTACCTCCCAAGGCTCTCATGCCATGAGGAATTTCAGAATTAACATATATACTATCCCCTGCCTCCAGGGTCATTACCTTAACGCCAACTGTCAGTTCCAAAGTGCCTTCCTGCACCATGATGAATTCCTGACCTGTATGTGTGTTCAAAGGCACGTCATCGGTGTCCTTAGGACTGACGGTTACCATAAACGGTTCCATGGTGCGGCCCCGGAATCCGCTGGCTAATGACTGGTACTTGTATGCTTTGCGTCGCTCAATACTCACACCGGCATCCTTTCGGGTTAGGAAATAGCTGCTCAGTTTGGGTTCCTCTCCAAACATCAGCACTTCCAGACCGATACCATACTGACGGGATATATTCTGCAGGGCGGCAACCGAAATATCCGATTCTCCCTCCTCTACCTGCTGATATTCCTCATCCGTATAGCCAGCAGTGGCAGCCACTTCCTGAAGGGTCAAGCCCAACACATCTCTCAGTCCCTTCAGTCGTTCTGCTATCTGTTTAATCTCAGTATTCATACTCTCTATTACTTAAAATTTGTACAAATATAACAAATTTGGCCGTCAATTCGTAAGGAACTAACGACCAAAAGAACAAAATTGTTATTTTTTAATACTTTTTCGGACAATTCTGCACAAAGCAAATAGGGCTGTGCAATCAGAAGGTGATATTCACCAGAACAGGGTTATGATCGCTCATGAAAGGACCATCGGTGGTTTCTGCCTGCACAGGAATATAAGAACGGTGCACCTTGATGGTTGGAGTCACAAAGATAAAGTCAATCTTGTGACGGTCTTTCACATCGTAGCGGTTCCAGTCGTGGAAACTGTATTCCTGACCTTCCACCACCTCAGCAATCTTGTGTGAATCCTTGAAAACAAACTCGCTACCGGTTAGTGTCTGGTAAGCAGGATCATCGTCAGTAATATTGAAATCACCGGTCAGAACTGCTGGCTGATCACCTACTATCTCCTTAATCTTCTCCATGATCAGCAATGCGCCATTGTGACGTGCCTGAACACCCACATGGTCGAAATGGGTATTGACAGCCATGAAAATCTTGCCGGTCTTCTTATCCTTCAGCTTTGCCCATGTAGCTGTACGTGGGCATGCGCCATCCCAACCGATATAACCGATGCTATCCGGATATTCAGACAGCCAGAACGTATTGGTATCCAGCACATCAAACTTCTCGGTCTTGAAGAAGATGCACATGGCCTCACCCTTCTTGTCGCCATCCTCACGGCCCACACCTACATGAGTGTACTCCGGAAGACGCTCTGCCAAATCAGTCAGCTGATTATACAGCACCTCCTGCATACCCACAATATCCAAGTCCTCGGCCTTGATGAAATTGGCCATAGAGTCACGGCGGTTAGCCCATACATTAGGACCATCGTCAGGATTATCCAGACGCACATTCATGGTTGCCCAGTTCAGGGTCAGCTCGTCGCTGGCCTCGGTAGCTGCATCGTTTGTTGAAGTTGATTTACCGCCACAGGCTACTAAAGCGGCAGTACTTAAGACAGTCATCAGTAAAATAAATGTTTTACGCATAATAATAGTATTTGATTTATCTGCTGCAAAGATAAAGAATTTGGGAAAATAATGCGTAACTTTGTGGAGTAAAATCACACATTATATATAATATGGAAGGAATAATAGTAAAAAACTACGGTCAACCCGTAAAACGATATGTCCAGATACTGGATTTGCGCAATGATCCCGAACTGATTGAGGCCTACAAGAAGCAGCACAGCGAGGCACACATGTGGCCGGAAATCATGGAGGGTATCAAACAGGTAGGCATTCTGGAGATGGAGCTGTACATTCAGAGCGACCGTCTGGTCATGATTGTGGAGACTCCGTTAGACTTTGATTGGGACACCGCCATGGCCGAATTGGCCACACTTCCACGCCAGCAGGAATGGGAGACCTGGAATTCACAATACCAGCTCTGTAACCCCGAAGACACCTCGGATGAGAAGTGGAAACTCATGGAACGTATGTTCCACCTTTATAAATAATAAGAATAATCCCGACAAACGGACAATTTTACGAAATGGAAGACATGATTTTTTCAAAGTTTTCCATTTTTGTTTGTTATGTGCTTGATATACTGCGTTTTGCAATTTTCAAAACTCTCAAAAGTTTTCCAAAACGGAAAAATTCATCAAAAATAATTGCTCTTTTGCTTGCTCATATCCACAATAATCCGTAGTTTTGCATCAATAAAATTTCTTAGTAGAGTTTAGTTTTTCATAACGTACCATGATTCAGACAGTTAAAAAGCGCGATGGCCGAATAGTAGGCTATAACGAGGAAAAGATTAAAGCTGCCATCCGCAAAGCGATGTTGCAGACAGAAAAGGGAGAGGACGAGGGATTAATCCAGCGTATCGCTGACCGTATCGGTTACAACGGTAAGGAGCAGATGACCGTGGAGGAGATTCAGGACTTGGTGGAATACGAGTTGATGAAGAGTCCCCGTAAGGAAGTAGCCAAGAAGTATATTGCTTACCGTGACCAGCGAAGCATTGCACGCCGTGCAAAGACCCGTGATATTTTCCTGGAGATTATCAATGCGAAAAACAACGACATCACCCGCGAGAATGCAAACATGAATGCAGACTCTCCTGCCGGTATGATGATGAAGTTTGCCAGCGAGACTACCAAACCTTTCGTTGACGACTATCTGCTGAGCGCTGAGGTTCGCGATGCTGTCCGCAACAACCTGTTGCATATCCATGATAAGGACTACTATCCAACCAAGAGTCTGACCTGTGTACAGCATCCGCTGGACAAGATTCTGAACTATGGTTTCGTGGCTGGTCATGGCGAGAGCCGTCCTGCTAAGCGTATCGAGACCGCCAGCGTTATCGCTTGTATCAGTCTGGAGACCGCACAGAACGAGATGCACGGTGGTCAGGCCATCCCTGCTTTCGATTTCTATCTGGCACCATACGTACGCGCTACTTATAAAGAAGAGGTAAAGTATGTGGAGCAGATCACCGGTTT
>JAZQPA010000124.1:0-4947 GCA_045628125.1 Bacteroidaceae bacterium | reverse complement strand
GCTTAACGTCCAGCTTGGCCAAATCCAGCATGTACAGGTCATCAGGAGCCATCATGCTGTGGCGGCTCATCAGCATCTGGTTGCCAGTCAACTGGATAACGCTGTCGTCAAACTGGCCTTCGGTCAACTGCTTATGCTCGCCCTTCAGGTCGGTGTTGTAGATGTGGCTCTCGCCGTGCCATACACCGGCAAAGTAAATGCTCTGGCTGTCGTTGTTCCAGATAAAGCCGTCCACACCACTGTCAAACCATTCGGTAACATACTGCTTGGTGTGATTGGTCAGGTCCATGACGCACAGGCGGTTGCGGTCGCTCTCATAACCGTCACGCTCCATGCTCTGCCATGCGATGTACTTTCCGTCAGGGCTGAAACTTGGGTTGATGTCATAACCCATGTTCTTATCGTCGGTATAATCCTTGCACAGATTCTCGGTCTTGCCGCTTGCCACGTCATACAGATAGATGTCGCTGTCGGTGCTGAAAGCATAAGCCTTGCCCACCTTCTTGCGGCAGGTATAGGCGATGGTCTTGCCGTCAGGACTCCAAGCCAGCTGCTCCACACCGCCGAAAGGCTTCATAGGGCTCTCAAATGGCTCGTCCATCAGCAGGTCCTTACCTTCGCCCATGCGGTCGTTCTCAAACGATGCCACGTATGGGTGAGGAATGCTGGTCACGTACTCGTCCCAGTGCTTATACATCAGGTCATTGATAACCATACCGGTAGCCTTTGGCAGGTCTTTCTCCTGAGGCTCAATGCTGTGGTGGAAAGGAACAGATGCCACGAACAGGATCTGCTTTTCATCTGGAGAGAACTTGAAACCCTCAACGTCAGCCTCATTGAACGACAGCTGCTTACGGGCAGAACCGTCAGGATTCATCTCAAAAATCTGGCTGGTGCCGTTCTCATCGGCTGCCAGGTAGGCAATCTTGGTGCCACCCTTAATCCATACCGCATCGCCCTCGCTCTTGGTGCTGGTAGTCAGCAACTGCTGTCCGGTTCCGTCGGCATTCATCAGGTACAATACGCGGTGGCTCTTATTCTGCTCCACGCTGTAATAACTAACGTTATACACGATTTTGGTTCCGTCTGGAGATACCTGTGCACCTCCCATACGTCCCATTGCCCAAAGGGCTTCGGGTGTCAGTCGTCCGTTAGGCAACTCCACTTCCTGCTTGCCGATAAATGGTGCCTCATCCTCCTTCTCGGTGGTGTTGCACGCGGTAGCAGTCAAAAGGGTAGCCGCTAAAATAGCCTTACTTGCAAAATTCATTATCGTCGATTTTAAGGTATATACATAATCTCGGCAAAGATAATGATTTTTTTTCAGTTAGCGACCATAAAGATAGGTAAAACTATTTCATTGGCATTAAAATGACAAAACGTGAGCCCTTGCCCTCACTGCTCCGCACATACAGTTTACCGCAAGTTTTGTAATTTAGTTCAAAATTACACATTCTTTTGTTATGGAGCAAATATAATTATGTGTATCTTTGCCGCTATCGATTAAAAACACGTTGAAATCTATTGATCACGATGAGAATCACACCCTGCATAGCGCTGTTGCTGGCCCTTTTCATCGGCAGCAGTTGCCGTCATTCCACCGAACCGGAACTGGCCTATGATGCCACGCTTCGGGAACAGCTGCTGGCTACGGATTACCTGAAGCGCCCTTTGCCGCTGGATACCACCCGTGCTTACGAGACCTACAGCAAACAGCAGCCGGTGCTGGAATCGCGTATGCTTCTGCCGCATCTGGAGCTTCATGTGCCCACTACCACGGGGCAGCGTCCTGTGGGTTCGCCTGATGATCCCGACTATGCCATCTTCGGCACCGTGGATTATGTGCTTCCTCTGCAGGATACTGATTTACAGCACTATGACCGCATATCGATGGATGTGTATCCCGATTATCAGGGTACGGGAGTGGTGAACCTGAACCTGCAGTTGCAGAACGCCACACCGGCCGATGTGGGCGCCCATCTCATCAACCTTACCGCAGGCCGATGGAACAGGGTGGTGTACGAGTTTGGTGAACTGCCCCGTGAGGATGTGCGTGCGCTGCGTTTCTATACCGACATCAAGGGCCGTCATGCCTCGGGCAGTGATTCCGTGCATTATACCCTTAGGAACGTGCAGTTGGAATATACCGGAACAACCACGCAGGAAACCGGTTGGACGCCCCGTAGCGATAGGATCATCTATTCCATGTCGGGCTATTTGCCCGAGGGACAGAAGACCGCCATTCTCAGTCCCGAGAATATCGGTAAACCGTTCAGCCTCATAGCCACAGCAACGGGAAAGACGGTGTTGGAAGGTAGGGTGGAGCGCACGGAAAACAGCATCGGCACATTGGGATTGGCCAATTTCAGTGCGGTTGTGGCTCCCGGCATGTATCAGCTTACCGTGGGCGATTTGCACACCGAGCCGTTCCCCATCAGTCCGCAGGCGTTCGAGGCTTCGGCCTGGAGGGTACTGAATTTCATCTATTGCCAGCGTTGCGGCGATGCGGTTCCCGGCATTCACGACCAGTGTCATACCGATCTGTATTGCGATTACCTCGGAAAGAGCTATTCCTACGGTGGCGGCTGGCACGATGCGGGCGACTTGTCGCAACAGACACTTCAGACTGGCGATGTGGCTTTTGCCTTACTGGAAACCGCTGAGAAATACCGCGATACCCGTCCTGAGCTCTATAAACGCTTGATTGAGGAAGCCTGCTGGGGATTGCGTTTTGTGCTGCAGTGCCGCTTGGGCGATGGCTATCATGCCTCCAGTCTGGGACTGCTGCATTGGACCGATAATCAGCCTGGAACCTTTGACGATATTCACACGGTGCGCAAGCAGAACCATGCGTTCGATAATTTCCTGTATGCGGCCTACGAGGCCTATGCCTGCCGGGTGCTGGGGCCTGAGCATCCCCTTTACGATTCGCTTAGGAAGGCTGCCTTGGAGGACTATCAGTATGCCGTTGAGCAGTATACCCGTCACGGCATTCAGCCTTATGCCCACATCATGGAGCATACCTATAATACACCGCCATCGGTGTTCATGGCCACTGCATCATGGGCTGCCACCCAACTGTATACGCTTACCGGCGATGAGCAATACGCCTGTCAGGCTGTTGATTATATGCAATATACCCTGAAATGCCAGGAGACTCAGGGCCAGCGTCCCGAGCTGAAAGGCTATTTCTACCGCGATGAGAACCGCCTGTCCTTGGTGCATTTCATCCATCAGAGTCGTGAGCAGCTGCTGGCTGTATCGCTGGTTGACTTGTGCCGTTCGCAGCCCCATCATCAGCAGTTCCGGGAGTGGGAGGATGCCTTGAAACTGTACGCTCAGTACATGCAGAGCCTGATGCCTTATACCGCTCCTTATTATATGGCCGCATCGGGCACCTATTCAGCCACGGAATACAAGGATGAAGCCGGATTCCAGTCGCTGCATATCTTTGCCCCTGCCAATGCCGTGGAGCGTTATACCCAGCAGCTCACCACCGGTGGCATTCCGCTGGACGACACCCATTACCTGAAGCGTTTCCCCGTGTGGTTCAACATCTACAAAGGTAATCAGGCCATTATCCTCTCCATCGGTAAGGCCGCTGCCGTAATGGGCCGGTACCTGCATAACCATACCCTTACCGAGTACGGCCGTGCGCAGTTGTATTGGACCGTGGGTCGCAATCCTTTCGGGCAGTCGCTTATCTATGGCGAGGGTCATCACTATCCCTCCATGGACAGTTTCTCGAGTGGCGAGATAGTAGGCGAGACCCCGGTGGGCATCCGTTCATGGAAGGATACCGACGAGCCCTATTGGCCTCACACCAACAATGCCTGCTACAAGGAGGTATGGTTGACCAGTGCCGGAAAATGGCTGTCATTAATTGCTGAATATTAATTTAAAAAGATAAGATATATGAACCGTTGGAATAACCGTTTACTGTTCGCTGTTCTGGTTGTGATAAGTGCAGTTTTCGCTTCCTGCAGCGCAGGGAATAAGTCCGTTGCGGCAGCCGATGAACCCGATGCTGCTCCCCGTCAGATACTGGTTCTGGCCGAGGAAGGCACCCCTCATCAGGGCTTCTGCGATGCTACCCGTGCCTGGCTTGACGGCCTGAAGGACACGCTGAATATTCAGACCACATGGGTGGCCGATCTGAAAGAAATGCCTGCCGGAGAGATAGACAAATATCAGTTGGTCGTACACCTGAACTATCCCCCTTATGCCTGGAGCGAGGCCTCGCAGCAGGATTTCATGCGTTACATCGATGAGGGCCGTGGCGGCTACATCGGTTTCCACCATGCCTCCCTGTTGGGCGATATTTTCGACGGCTACAGCATGTGGCAGTGGTTCAGCGATTTCATGGGCAGTATCCGTTGGGAGAACTACATCGAGACCCTGACCGATGGCACCGTTCATGTGGAGGATGCCCAGCACCCCATCATGAAAGGAGTACCAGCCAGTTTTGTGGTACCCAAGGACGAATGGTACACCTATACCACCAATCCCCGTGATCATGCCCACGTGCTGGCCACAGTGGATGAGGACAGCTATGTGCCCCAGTCCGATATCCGCATGGGCGACCATCCCGTCATTTGGGTGAATGAGAACAAGAAAGCCCGTAATGTCTATTTCCAGTTTGGCCATGATCGGGAACTCTATCAGTTGGATGCATTTAAACAGATGTTCCGTAATGCCATAGAGTGGTGTTTGAAGGACAATGAATGATATTTTCTTCTTAAAATTTGCAAATATCATCAAAACTTTCTACCTTTGCACCGCTTTTTAAGAGGATGGTTCGGTAGCTCAGCTGGATAGAGCAACAGCCTTCTAAGCTGTGGGTCTTGGGTTCGAATCCCAACCGAATCACAAAGCAAATAAAAACGGCTTCTGAAAGTTCACTTTCAAGAGCCGTTTTTTTTGATTTGTATGACTGCCCGTGGCAGG
>JAZQPA010000123.1:0-32489 GCA_045628125.1 Bacteroidaceae bacterium | reverse complement strand
GATAGCGAGAGAGTCGCAGCCAGTCTTCTCAGCGAACTCGATAACCTCCTCAGGCTGTGTATAGTGAGACTCTGCAGCAGAAACCTCATCCTCAACGCCAGCGAGAACGCCGAGCTCAGCCTCTACAGTTACATCAAACTGATGAGCATAGTCAACAACCTTCTTAGCGAGAGCGATGTTCTCCTCGAATGGGAGGTGAGAACCGTCGATCATAACTGAAGAGAAACCGTTGTCGATACACTCCTTACAGATCTCGAAAGTATCACCGTGATCCAAGTGCAGAACGATCTGAGGATTCTCGCAACCCAACTCCTTAGCGTACTCTACAGCACCCTTTGCCAGGTTACGCAGGATAGTACCGTTAGCATATGCACGAGCACCCTTAGAAACCTGCATGATAACTGGAGACTTGGTCTCAACTGCAGCCTGAACGATAGCCTGCATCTGCTCCATAGTGTTGAAGTTGAAAGCTGGGATAGCATAACCGCCAGCTACTGCCTTAGCAAACATTTCTTTGGTGTTTACCAGACCTAATTCTTTGTAACTTGTCATATTCTTTTTAATATATTAAGATGAATAATATCATTTTGCACCGCAAATTTACGAAAAGTGTTTCATACAAACAAAAAAACTCAAAGAAATGTTTTGCGTAATTCAAATAATGCGCTAACTTTGCACCTCGAAACGAAAATAGCCCATTACACATATTGTTACCAGCAATATAAACGAAATAAATTAAAATAAGATATGAAAAAAGATTTGCATCCAGAGAATTATCGTCCTGTAGTATTCAAGGATATGAGTAACGGCGATATGTTCCTTTCAAAGTCTACCTGCAAGACTACTGAGACAGTAGAGTTCGAAGGCGAGACTTATCCAGTGTACAAGTTGGAAATCTCTTCAACTTCTCACCCATTCTATACTGGTAAGAGCAAGTTGGTTGATACCGCTGGTCGTGTTGATAAGTTCTTCAGCCGTTACGGTAAGGCTAAGAAGCACTAATCAAAAAACTTTTGAACATGGTATAAAAAAGGATAGTTCCACGGAGCTATCCTTTTTTTTATTTTACATTTCATCTATATTTACGACAGATTATTTGGCGGGGTGAAAAGAATTTACTTACTTTGCAAATTGTAAAAAAAAATAACCTTAATTTATTAACCAAACATGAAACAAAAGCGTTTTATTTTACCAGAAAGCGAAATTCCAACCCATTGGTATAACATCATGGCCGAATTGCCAAACAAGCCTATGCCAATGATTCATCCAGGTACCAAGCAGCCACTGAAGGCTGAGGATCTGTACCCTATCTTCCCCGAAGAGTGCTGTAACCAGGAAATGAACGATACTGACGCCTGGATTGAGATTCCAGAAGAAGTACGTGAGCAGTATGCTCATTATCGTTGCACTCCATTGGTACGTGCATACGCTTTGGAGAAAGCTCTTGGCACCCCAGCTCACATTTATTTCAAGAACGAGAGCGTCAACCCATTGGGTAGCCACAAGTTGAACTCTGCAATTCCTCAGGCTTACTATGCCAAGAAGCAGGGACTTACCCACGTAACCACTGAGACTGGTGCCGGACAGTGGGGAGCAGCCCTTTCATACGCAGCCAAGGCTTTCGGTCTGGAAGCTGCTGTTTATCAGGTTAAGATTAGCTATGAGCAGAAGCCATATCGTCGTAGCATTATGCAGACATTCGGTGCGCAGGTTACTCCTTCTCCATCCATGTCTACACGCGCAGGTAAGGATATTCTGACAAAGGATCCTTTGCACACCGGCTCTTTGGGAACTGCCACCTCTGAAGCTGTTGAGCTGGCTACCACTACTCCAAACTGCCGCTACACCTTAGGTTCGGTACTGAATCATGTAGCTCTGCACCAGTCAGTTATTGGTCTGGAGGCAGAAAAGCAGATGGAAATGGCAGGAGAATATCCTGACATCGTAATTGGTTGCTTTGGTGGTGGTTCCAACTTTGGCGGTATTTCGTTCCCATTCATGCGTCACAACATCAAGGATGGCAAGACTACCCGTTTCATTGCAGCAGAGCCTGCCTCTTGCCCTAAGTTGACCAAGGGTGTGTTCAAATATGACTTTGCCGATGAATCTGGCTACACTCCATTGTTGCCAATGTACACTTTAGGTCATCGCTTTAAGCCAGCGAACATCCATGCAGGCGGTTTGCGTTTCCATGGTGCCGGTATGATTATCTCTCAGTTGATCAAGGACGGAATGATGGAAGCAGTAGATATCGACCAGTTGGAAACCTTCGAGGCTGGCGTACTGTTTGCCCGTACCGAGGGTATCGTTCCTGCACCTGAGTCTTGCCACGCTATTGCTGCAGCCATCAACGAGGCTAAGAAGTGCATTGAGACCGGCGAGGAAAAGGTTATTCTGTTCAACCTGTCAGGACACGGTTTGATCGATATGAAGGCTTATGATCAGTACCTGGCTGGCGACCTGATGAACTATGCTGTAACTCAGGAGGAAGTTGATGCCAACATTGAGGCTGACAAACTGGATTAATTTATACCTATTTATAAAAAAGGCTTCGGAAAACCGAAGCCTTTTTTTATTTCCAAGAAACCTCAATAGACCTTAGCAGTTTCTCCGCCTGTGGCTGATCTGCTTTTGCCAACATGCCGAAACTGCGCTGAAAAAGAATACCATTGCGCTCAGCAGACAAGGATATCTGAATCAATACGGGATCCAACTGACGGACTACCTGTAATTCCTCCTCTGTCATCTCATCGAACGGTTTAGTCCAATAAGCATCCAGTGAAGGAGCAGTGACATGTGGCTCTACCTCCAACTGTTCACTCCAATCCGATGTATAAATCTTCAAAACGCTATCCTTTGCCGGACCTGCAACAGTCTTGACAACCACTACAGCCTGCCGGCCGTCATTCAAAGGGAACAGACGCATCTGGAGCGAGGACATCGTGGTCACCGTCAGATGAAGGTAGTCATCTGTAAGTATATTCAAGGTACTTTTACCATCCAAACGATTGGTCACCCTGGCCGTCATATTGCTTTCTGCAAAATCCAGCAGGTCCATGCGGTCATTATCTGTCAGCAAACGTACAATACTATCCGGCATGGTACGGAACACTTCGGCCATCTTCACTTGAGCAGAAACGACCAAGGAAGAAGTCAGCACCACAAGGGTTAATACAAGTTTCTTTATCATCATGTCAACTAATATTTCAACACATTATTATATGACGTTATTAATGGCTTCCTAACCAGAGGAAAATCATACTCAACAGGACAAGAGCTAAATCTATGGCTTTGCTCTTCAGGTTCTTCTCCTTAAACACCATTGCGCCAAACACAAAAGAGACCAAGACACTGCTTCGTCGAGCCATACTGATGACGCTGATCATGGCTCCTTCCAGACTCAATGCATAGAAATAGGCAAAATCGGCAACAGACAGAAAAAGGCTGATACCAAGGATGCACCAACTCCAATGAAAAGGAGTGGATTTCTTTCGGGTAGGCAACCACAACAACACTAGCATCAACCCCATCCAAAGGCACTGATAGATGTTATACCAGGCCTGTACTTCCATCCGGTTTAGCCCTACGCCTCCATTTTCTGCCGGTGCCATCAGGTATTTATCATACAAACCACTAATTGCGCCTAATATTGCAGAAAAAACAAGACAAAGTATCCATTTGTCACGACGGAAATCTATACCTTCTTTCTTACCGCTTTTAGACAAAAGGAAGAATGAGAGTAAAGCAGTCAGCACACCTATCCACTGCAAAAGGCTCAGCCGTTCTCCAAAAATAAGGAGGGCGCCCAACAATGCCCATACAGGTCTTGTGGCATTAATCGGACCGACAATCGTGATGGGAATATGCTTAATGCCTACATAACCTAAAAGCCAGGATGACAGCACTATAAATGATTTCAAAATAATGTATTTCTGCACATCCCAACCCTGGGTAGGCGCATAAAGCATGTGGTCATTCTCAAAGATGCCTAATGTAGTTGCAATGACTGCAGGTAGGAAAATCAGGCTACAGAACAACGTATTTAGGAACAATACCGGAATCACGGCATTATCCTTCAATGACTTCTTTTTAAAGACGTCATAAAATCCCAACAAGAATGCAGAAAGAAAAGCGAAGCTCAACCACATAGTTTATTCATTGAAATTTGACAATTGAGAATCTGTTACTCTTTACTCATTATATCATCAGGATATTCCACGTTCACCAGAAACAATGCATACCCGGGGACTGACATTCCGGCACTGCAACGGTTTTTCTGCTCAACAATCTGACGGAATCCGTCAACAGACAGTTTGTGCCGACCCACCTCGATTAAAGTTCCCACTATGGCGCGGACCATATTTCTCAGAAAACGGTCAGCCTGTATCTCAAACACCCAACGGCCATCACCCAACGGTTTCCACTCTGCCTTCATGATACGGCAGTTATTGGTCTTGACATCCGTGTGCATTTTACTGAAACTGGTAAAATCGATATAATCGAAAAGCGTCTGAGCAGCCTTGTTCATCAGTTCGAAATCCAGCGGGCGTCCCCACTGTCTCCAGGAATACTGCCTGTTGAAAGGCAACTTTCTATCATGGATAAAGTAATGATAAGTACGACTGACCGCTGTGTAGCGGGCATGTGCATCTTCCCGAACCTGATAGATACGGTAGATACTAATATCCTGAGGAAGCATCCGGTTTAATCGTTCTGTCAAAGCCTCCACATCAACCTTCTGCTCTGAATTAAAATGAGCAGCCATGAAACGGGCATGAACACCCGCATCAGTCCGGCCTGCTCCGACGACATCGGTCGGCTGACCTAAAAGAGTAGACAAACACTTCTGCAGGACCTCCTGAACAGTAATAGCATCCGGTTGGAGCTGCCACCCATGGTATTCAGAACCATCGTATGCCAATTCGATAAAATACCGGTTCATCGTACAGTGATATGGAAACAAGACTGTTTCTGTTCATGTTTGACATAACAACGACCTTCGTATCGTAAGTCGCGAAGCACCTCTCCTAATGTTCTTTTCAATGCTATCTCAAGGGCATCAGAATGTTCACCTCCCTGAGGGTCAACACCAATCTCCTTGAAAGAACGCCAACTGATATCAAATGTAGTTGCAAACAGATGGCAACTGTTTGTCGTAGCATTTCCATTCATCTTCTGAAGACTGCTGATATCCTTTTGGGTACGTGTCACAGAAGTCACAACCAAAGCATGAACCGGCAGATTCTTATGGACTAACGAATCAATGAAATTCACACCTATACGATTCAGCAAACGATAAGCCTTGGGAACCAGATATGGGATAGAATGCTGTAAATCATCCATGTAGAACATTGGATTTGCATCGATGAACACCAACTCACCTTTTGCCACTTCCTCCTCGGCCATGGCACGGTTTACAATTGAGTGCTTGATTCCATTTTTCATAGCAGCAGCAATCTGTACATCCTGGAGATCATTGAATTCCGGGTCATTCCATGTACGGATAGGACGGTTGTAATAAGGCCAGTTTCTTTTTTCCGAAACAGGTTCTTCGGCAATCTTTGTCTCAGATGGTTCCTGAGCCACACTATCCGTTTCCTCGATTTGAGCAACCTGTGCCTCTGGCTGGTCCACATTGGGCTCCAGTCTGGAACTCTCAACATCCGTGCAGGCTTTTACAACCCAAAGAAAAAGTACAATGCAACAAAAAACGCTTAAAAAACGCTGTTTAGCGTTTAGCGATAAGATATAGGGCAAGACCTTTGAGGTCCAAAGTGTACGTATCTGATCTGGAATCTTCATTTTTCTTCACTTAATTCGCCACAAAGATACGTCAAAACCGATGAAAAATAAAAGCAAATGATTAAATTTGCACCAAATTAAGAGAATTAGTCGGATTAATGATAGAAAAACATATCGTACTGGAAGATGTTGATCCAGTAATCTTCTATGGAGTGAACAATGTACACATCCAGATGATTAAAGCCCTCTACCCCAAATTGCGCATTGTCGGACGAGGCAATGTGCTTCATGTCATGGGAGATGAGGAAGAAATGTGTGCGTTCGAAGAAACGGTCCAGAAGTTGGAGCGCCACTGTGTGCAGTACAATTCACTCACAGAAGAAGCCATTCTGAATATTGTCAAAGGCAAGAAAACTCAAGAGGAAGGAGTTGGTAATGATGTGATTTTATTCAGTATTTCAGGTCGTCCTATTCTGCCACGAAGCAAGAATCAGCGTGCATTGGTTCAAGCATTTGAAAAGAATGATATGGTTTTCGCCATCGGTCCTGCGGGTAGCGGTAAGACCTACACGGCCATTGCATTGGCAGTCAAGGCGCTCAAGAACAAGGAAATCAAGAAAATCATCCTTAGTCGTCCCGCTGTCGAAGCTGGAGAAAAATTGGGTTTCCTGCCTGGTGACATGAAGGAAAAGATTGACCCATACCTTCAGCCTCTCTATGATGCCTTACAAGACATGATTCCTGCAGCCAAACTGAAAGAATACATGGAAACCAATGTCATCCAAATAGCTCCTTTGGCTTTCATGAGAGGTCGCACACTGAACGATGCCGTTGTCATTCTGGATGAAGCCCAGAACACAACGAGCCAGCAAATCAAGATGTTCCTGACCCGAATGGGCATGAACACAAAGATGATTGTGACAGGCGACATGACCCAGATTGATTTGCCGAACAGCCAGCGTTCAGGTCTGATTGAGGCCATGCGCATCCTGAAAAATGTGAAAGGCATCAGTTTTGTGATGTTGGACAAGACAGACATTGTCCGTCACAAGCTGGTAACAGCCATTGTTGAAGCGTACGAAAAGAACGAAGAGAATAAAAGCAAAAGAACCAAAAACGAAGATTAAGAATTTAAAATATAAAAGAAAATGAAAGCATTAACAGCAACTGAGTACAGTTTCCCTAATCAGAAAAGCGTTTACCACGGCAAGGTACGCGATGTTTATAACATCAATGACGAGAAGTTGGTCATGGTAGCAACCGACCGTATTTCTGCATTCGACGTAATTTTACCAAAGGGTATTCCTTTCAAGGGTCAGATTTTGAATCAGATTGCAGCAAAGTTCCTGGATGCCACTACCGACATCTGTCCTAACTGGAAATTGGCTACACCAGACCCAATGGTTACCGTTGGTGTAATGTGTGAGGGTTTCCCTGTAGAGATGATTGTTCGCGGTTACCTGTGCGGTAGTGCATGGCGCGCTTACAAGAGTGGCGTTCGTGAAATTTGCGGTGTAAAGTTGCCAGAAGGCATGCGTGAGAACGAGAAGTTCCCTACTCCAATCATCACTCCTACCACCAAGGCTGAAATTGGTGAGCATGATGCCGACATCAGCAAGGAAGAGATTCTGGCTAAGGGTCTGGCTACCCCAGAAGAGTATGAACTGTTGGAGAAGTATACTTTGGCATTGTTCCAGCGCGGCACTGAGATTGCAGCTAAGCGCGGACTTATTCTGGTGGACACCAAGTACGAGTTCGGTAAGCATAACGGCACAATCTATCTGATGGATGAGATTCACACCCCAGACTCTAGCCGCTATTTCTATGCAGAAGGTTACGAAGAGAAGTTTGCAGCAGGCGAACCTCAGAAGCAGCTGAGCAAGGAGTTTGTACGTGAGTGGCTGATGGATAACGGTTTCCAGGGCAAGGCTGGCCAGCAGGTTCCAGAAATGACCGACGAAATTGTGGAGAGCATTTCCAACCGCTATGTTGAGCTGTACGAGCACATCATTGGCGAGAAGTTCGAAGGTGAGGATGCTGACGAACTTTTGAAACGTATTGAAAAGAACGTAACTGACTATCTGTCATAATGTACAATCAGGAGCAGATAAAGCCTTACAGCCAGAACGAGGGTAAAACGGAACAGGTGACGCAGATGTTTGATAACATCGCGCCCACCTACGACCGTTTGAACCATACACTCAGCATTGGCATTGACCGGTATTGGCGCAAGAAAGCGATCAGTGTGCTGAAGCAATATAAGCCACAGCACCTGTTGGACATTGCCACTGGAACCGGTGACTTTGCCATCCAAGCCTATGAGACACTCCATCCGGAACATATTATCGGAGCTGATATTTCAGAGGGTATGATGGCTGTCGGACGCAAGAAAGTGGAACAGGCGGGATTGAGCACTGCCATCACATTCCAAAATGAGGATTGCTGTAAAGGCATGTCTTTTCCTGACGACAGTATGGATGCTATCACCATTGCCTTTGGTGCCCGAAATTTTGAGCATCTGGATGATGGATTGCGTGAAATGTACCGAGTACTTAAACCTGGACAGCCGTTGGTGCTGTTGGAGCTGTGCACCCCGAACCACTTCCCCATGAAGCAGTTGTTCTGGATTTATGCACATGTGGTAATGCCTGTCATCGGCAGATTAATCAGTCATGACGACAGTGCATACACCTATCTGCCAGCATCCATGGAAGCATTTCCTCAAGCAGAGGTCATGCAGGGCATCATGAAGCAAGCAGGATTCAGCGATGTCAGATTCAAGCGGTTGACATTTGGCATTTGTACACTTTATATTGCTATAAAATAAGTAGTTGATTATGGACATCTATGGTCTTTTAGGCTATCCTTTAGGTCATTCTTTCTCCCGTGGTTTCTTCAATGAGAAATTCACAAGTGAGAGAATTGATGCCGAGTATGTCAATTTTGAGATACCCGACATAAATGAGGTGAGAAGCATTTTGGCGGCTCATCCTCACCTTAAGGGTCTGAATGTGACCATACCCTATAAAGAAAAGATCCTGCCCTATCTGGATGAAACAGATTCAGAGGCTTCAGCCATTGGAGCCGTGAATGTGGTAAAAGTCCTATCATCTGAGGGAAAAGTCTATTTGAAAGGATTCAACTCAGATGTTATAGGTTTTGTAGACAGCCTTAAGCCATTATTGCCCCCCCATCACCAAAAAGCTCTGGTATTGGGAACAGGAGGAGCAAGTCGTGCTATCCGCTACGGTTTGACCAAACTGGGACTATCCTACCAAATGGTATCACGCAGAAAAGCAGAAGGTACCCTTGTGTATTCAGAATTAAGCCAGGAAATAATAAAGGAACATACCGTCATTGTCAACTGCACCCCTTGCGGAATGTACCCCAAGGTTGACGAGTGTCCAGACATTCCTTATCAGGAGTTGAACTCCACCCACTTGTTATATGACCTCACTTATAATCCGGAAACCACCCTTTTCATGAAAAAAGGATTGGATCAGGGTGCCCAAGTGAAAAACGGGCTGGAAATGCTGATTCTTCAGGCTAAAGCCGCTTGGGATTTCTGGAACAAATAAATAACGACAAATCTTAATACCATGAAAGAATTAAACAGTCAGCGTGTTCGCAAGCTTGCCCCAGAGAATGACCCCCTTAAGATTGGAATGGGGTGGACCATTGCTGACCTTGACAAGCCGCAGATTCTGGTTGAAAGTACCTTTGGCGACTCTCACCCGGGCAGTGCCCACCTGATGGAGTTTGTCCAAGAGGCCATGAAGGGCATTAGTGATGCCGGTGGCCGGGGAGCACGTTATTTTGTGACTGACATCTGTGATGGTATTGCCCAAGGACATGATGGCATCAACTATTCACTTCCTCACCGCGATATGATGGTGAACATGATGGAGATACACGGCAGCTCCACCGGATTTGACGGCGGTGTCTTTATCGCCAGCTGTGACAAGTCGGTTCCTGCCTGCTTAATGGGCATGTGCAGACTGAATATGCCAGCCATCATGATTACCGGTGGAGTAATGGATGCAGGCCCCGATTTACTGACACTGGAGCAGATCGGCACTTATCAGGCCATGTGCACCCGAGGTGAAATCAGCGAGGAACAGCTGCTGTATTACAAGCATCATGCCTGTCCTTCATGCGGTGCCTGCTCTTTCATGGGAACAGCCTCAACCATGCAGATTATGGCCGAAGCATTGGGATTGATGCTGCCGGGTTCCGCACTTATGCCAGCCACAGGCAAAGAACTTCGCGAAATGGCTTATAAAGCCGGACTTCAAGTCATGGAATTGGCGAAGAAAGGTCTGAAGGTGAGCGATATTGTCACCTTAAAGTCTTTCGAGAATGCCATTATGGTTCATGCTGCCATCTCCGGATCCAGCAACTCTCTGCTGCACATTCCTTCTGTAGCTCATGAATTAGGTTTAGAAATTGATTCGGACACCTTTGATCGTCTTCATCGGGGTGCCCACTATATACTGAATATCCGTCCCGCAGGACAGTGGCCAGCACAATTCTTCTATTACGCCGGTGGAGTTCCTGCCATTATGGAGCAGATTAAATCCATGCTTCACCTGGACGTAATGACCGTTACCGGCAAGACTTTGGGTGAGAACCTGGAAGAATTGAAAAATAAGGGATTCTATGAGAAATGCGAAGAGCACCTTAAGCCATGGGGCATCAAACGAACCGACGTTATCCGTCCGTTTGACCAACCTTTTGGTGAAGATGGTGCCATTGCGATATTAAGAGGAAATCTGGCCCCTGAAGGTTCTGTGGTCAAACACTCCGCAGTTCCAAAGGAAATGTTCAAGGCGGTATTGAAAGCCCGTCCTTTTGATTGTGAAGAAGATGCCATTGCCGCAGTTCTTTCTCATCAGATTCGTCCGGGCGATGCTGTGATTATCCGCTACGAAGGCCCTGTAGGTTCAGGTATGCCAGAGATGTTCTATACAACTGAAGCCATATCTTCTGATCAGGAATTGGGTAAGTCTATTGCCCTGATTACAGACGGACGTTTCTCCGGTGCATCCAGAGGGCCCGCTATCGGACATGTTTCACCCGAAGCTGCAAAGGGTGGTCCTATTGCCTTAATTGAAGAAAATGACTTGATCAGAATTGACATTCCTGAACGTGTTCTGGAAATTGTCGGCATAGATGGTCAGGAATTGTCCTCTTCTGAAATCGACTCCGTTTTGGAGGAACGACGCAAGGCGTGGAAACCGAAAGAGCCTAAATACACGAAGGGCGTTCTGAAGATTTTTTCAGAGCATGCTGTATCCCCAATGAAAGGTGGCTACATGGAATAACAAATAGATAACACGATAGATAAACGACACAATATGGATATTGTAACACTTGACCCTACCCGACTTATCCTGGCGGCGGTATTTGGATTAATTGTTTTGTTAATTCTGATTATCCGTTTTAAACTTCAGGCCATGATAGCTATTCTGACCGGTTCTATTCTAATCGGCCTGGCTGCGGGTATGCCGTTCGAGCAGATCATTGATTCCGTCAATGACGGTATTGGCAATACCCTTAAAGGAATAGCCTTACTGGTCGGCTTAGGTTCCATGTTCGGAGCGATATTGGAGATTTCAGGAGGAGCTCAGACCTTGGCTGTCACTATGGTCAACAAGTTTGGAGACCGTAAGGCTGCCTGGGCTTTGGCCATTACGGGTTTGGTGATAGCCATGCCGGTATTCTTTGATGCGGGACTGATTATCCTGATCCCATTGGCATTCTCATTGGCTAAGCGCACCGGACGCTCATCTTTGTTCTATGCCATACCATTGTTGGCAGGTTTGGCCGTAGGCCACGCATTTATTCCACCAACGCCAGGTCCCGTACTCGTTGCCACGATGCTCAACGTTGATTTAGGATGGGTTATTCTTGTCGGAATATTCTGCGGAATCTGTTCCATGATTGTTGCCGGACCGGTTTGGGGTGCTATCTGCGGTAAGAAATATCATATTCAGGTTCCTGAGCATATAGCCAGTCAGCCAGATATTGACGAAAGTAAATTGCCAGGTTTCTGGACCATTGTATCTATCATACTTATTCCGTTGCTGTTGATTATCTTAAAATCATTGGCTGGAGTTGTACCAGCCATGCAGTCGATTAAATCAACCTTGACATTCCTGGGAGAGCCTTTTGTCGCATTAACCATCTCCACCATAGTTGCCATGATTACCCTAGGATATCGCCATGGATATAATGGAGAGCAACTGGAAAAAGTCATGACCAAGTCACTTGAGCCAGTGGGACTTATCCTTCTGGTAACAGCGTGCGGTGGAGTATTGCGTTATATCCTTCAGAATTCCGGTTTGGGAACCATCATTGGCGAAGCAGTAGCATCAGCATCATTGCCTCTCGTTATCGTTGCCTTTATTGTTGCAGCTTTAGTCCGTATTTCTGTCGGATCGGCAACTGTTGCCATGACAATGGCTGCAGGAATTATTGCAGCTATGCCCGAGATTGCCAATCTGTCACCTATCCATCTGGCATGTATCACAGCTGCCGTGGCTGGTGGCGCTACGGTCTGCAGTCATTTCAATGATTCCGGATTCTGGTTAGTGAAATCTCTGGTTGGCATGGATGAGAAGACAACCCTTAAAACCTGGACAATAATGGAAACACTAGTGGGTACCACAGGTTTCCTAGTAGCTTTAGTTATTTCATTTTTCGCATAATTAATGGCAGTCGGCAAGAAAATCATACCTAAGGTTTACACGCACTCATTCTCTATACGACTGAGTTTCTGGATTACGCTCATCTCGGCCATCATCCTGTTGTTGGTGTTCGAGGTAAGCATGCATATTGCCGATGACATCATACACAATCAGGCCATCCAGTCCATCCAGCATCTGCTGGACGAGCAGACCCAGCAGGAGGTGGTGGAAAAGATTTCTCAGATCCGTCACGAGGTACTGTACATCACCTTGGGTGGTATCGTACTGATGATGTTCCTCAGTTGGGCTGCCATCGTGCAGTTGGCACGTCCGGTCCGCCGGTTTGCCAAGGCTGCCGAGGAAATTGCCGGAGGTGATTTCAATACTGCACTGCCTAACATTTCCTACCGCGACGAGCTATACCAGCTGCGCTATTCATTGGACGAGATGCAACACAGTTTGGCCCATTATGTGGCCAACCTGCAACAGACAACAGAGACCAATACGCGCATCGAGAATGAATTGACCATTGCAGGGCGAATCCAGATGAACCTGCTGCCTAAGACATTCCCTCCTTATCCTGAATTTATTGACCAGTTCGACCTGTATGCATCGCTCACCCCAGCCAAAGAAGTGGGTGGCGACTTGTACGACTATGTGCTGATTGACGGACTGCTGTACTTTGTGATTGGAGACGTTTCGGGCAAGGGCGTGCCAGCCGCCATGTTCATGGCCATTACCCGCAGTCTGTTCCAACATGTGGTGCACCACTACGAGCACTCTGCCCTGATAGCCCAATCGCTGAACCGCTCACTTACCAAGAATAACAAGGAAAACATGTTTGTCACCTTATTTATAGGTGTATTAGAGGTAAGTTCTGGAAAAATCAATTATTGCAACTGCGGCCACAACTTCCCGGTACTAGTGAATGCCGACGATACGCACTTTATCGAGACCGTGCCCAATATTCCATTGGGTGTGATGCGCGACTACCAGTTCCACGAGGAAGAGATGGAACTGAAACTGAACGAATCGCTATTCCTCTATACCGACGGAGTGACCGAGGCACTGGATTCCAGCGGTGAAATGTTCGGTGAAGAACGACTGATTGACTACATCAAGCTGATGGACCGATGTCCATCGCAGGAAATTATAAACCTAATAGCAGAAAGCGTCAAGCGATTCTCCATGGGAGAGCCGCAAACTGATGACATGACCTTATTGAATATCAAATGGAAAAACGACTTACACTAACAAATGATTTAAGCCAACTCGCTCAATTGCCACTTTTCGTGGACCAGTTGCGTGAAGAGTTATCTTTAGACGAGGAAAAGTGCTTTAATTTAAACTTGGTTCTGGAAGAAGCAGCGACCAATGTCATCAGCTATGCATTTACAGACGACCAGGTTCATAGCTTTACCATTGATGCCAAGACAGAAGAAAATCTGTTATATCTGACTCTAACTGATGACGGAGCACCTTTTGATCCAACAGAAGTGCCACCAGTAGATACTACCGCTCCTGCAGAAGAGCGTCAGATTGGCGGTCTCGGCGTATTTCTCATCACCCAATTGATGGATGAGGTAAAATACGAGCGTAAAAATGAGCAGAATATATTCACTTTGATAACCAAAATACATAACCTATAATTAATAGCCCTATGGAAGAAGTAAAGACTTTGACAGTGTACATTGATGGTCCACTGGATGCATCTCATCTGAATGAGGTTGAAGAGAAGTTGAAGGCATTGGATGTACAGTTAGGCAACATCGTTGTTCTGGACTGCACCGAAATGACTTACATCTGCAGTTCTGGTCTGCGTCAGTTCTTAGGAATGCATAAGGACGTTACCCAGAAAGGCGCGAAATTGATCATTAAAGGCTTGCAGCCACTGGTCAAGAAAGTGTTTGACATCTCTGGATTCAGCCAGATTTTCAACATGGAGTAACATAAAAAAGGGCTTGTTGATACAAGCCCTTTTTTATATTTCTTTCGGAAGTTCCGATTCATCATAATCCCCGAACCATTCATGCAACTGGGTTCGGGCTTTTTGTTTGGTTTCCGGAGTAATCTGTTCCATCACCTGTTTTATCACGTAAAGCAACGCTGCCCAGTCGTCCGCATAACCAGCCAAAGGTAAGGCATCAGGAATCAAATCTATGGGTAGGATAAAATATCCCAAAGCGCCATAGATTCTTGCTTTATCCTTTAGGGTTATTTCGGGAGAATTCAACGCATAGAAAAGCACCAAGATTCCATAGAGTGTCTTAATTCCCACTCTTTTGGCAACCTTGGCTATCTTGGCTATCAGTTTTTCCTCAGAATAATGAGGAGCATACTTTTCTATCTTTACAATTTTCATGGTGATATAACAGCCTATTCCGTCCCGTCATGACAGGACGGAATAGGATTATGATTATTACTTAAGTTCAAAAGCAACTGTACCCTTAATATCCTGACTGTTGGCACCAATGAGAACATTAAACATACCTGGCTCTGCTACCCAATCTTTCTTGCTGTCATCATAGAAACTCATGGCACGTTTGTCGATAGTCAACTGTACTTCCTTGGTTTCACCAGGCTGAAGAGCCACTTTCTTGAAGGCTTTCAATTCCTTTGTAGGACGTGTTACAGAAGACTGAACATCCTGGACATAAGCCTGAACAACCTCAGAACCTGCCACTTTACCGGTATTTGTCACAGGTACAGTAATGGTTACGGTCTCACCATTGTTAATCACAGACTTGTTGATTCTTGGTTTGCCGTAAGCATAAGTTGTATAGCTGATACCATAGCCGAATGGGAAGATAGGTTTCAACTTGTTCTGGTCAATATAACGGTAACCCACAAACATACCTTCATTGTACTGAAGATCGGTTACAGGAACCTTATAACCCATAATTTCCCAAGCCTTACCTGTAGAACTTGGTTTTCCTTCCCAATCGCCCAACACATGAGCGCCAACCTGTTCCAAACCGGTATAGATAGTAAATGGCAACTTTCCTGAAGGATTTACATCACCCAGCAGTACGTCGGCCAAGCTATTACCAGCCTCACTACCCAGATACCAGTCCTGTACCAGTGCAGGAACATTCTTCAGCCATGGCATGGCCACCGCATTACCGCTGATATTGACCACCACCAGGTTCTTATTGACTGCCAACAAGGCGTTGATTACATTATCCTGGCCGTAAGGCAAAGCATAGTCAATACGATCGGAGCTCTCGGCATCCTGCTGATTGGCCTTGTTCAAACCGCCCACGAAAATCACCAGATCCACATCCTTTGCCTTAGCTACTGCATCGGCAATCAGTTGCTCAGCACTGCGAGGATCACTCAGATCCTGGCCTACCATACCGTCCTGCTCAACCTTAGGATCACCTACATATCCGCGTTCATAAGCCACCTCAACCTTACCGGCCAAACGGCTCTCCAAGCCCTGAAGCGGAGAAATCTCGTGCTGAACCTTCAGTGAAGAAGAACCGCCACCGATGGTCATCATCTTAATGGCATTCTCACCTACCACCAGAATCTTCTTGGTGGTATTCAGATTGATAGGAAGCAAAGGCTGGCCTTTCTTGGTAGGAGCATCGTTCTTCAGCAAGACGATACCTGCATTACCGATAGCACGGGCTGCTGCCACATGAGCCTCGCTGTTCTGAGAGCCGAATGGGCGATTGGCCGCCATGGTGGTGCGGAAAATGGTACGAAGTACACGGCGAACCTTATCGTTCAGCTCATCGGTACCAATCTTACCCTCTTGAATCATCTTCTCGTAAGCATCGGCCATATAATATGAAGCATAAGCATTGCTGGCACCTTCGGTCAAACCGTTGGTCATGGAACCGTATTCCAGGTCCAAACCACCCTTTACAACACCTTCGGTATCATGAGCAGCACCCCAATCGGATATTACTGCACCATCAAATCCCCACTCCTTCTTTAATACCTGATTCAGCAGATAGTCATTCTCTGACAACCACTTGCCGCGGAACAGGTTGTAGCTGCACATCAATGTCCAGGCTCCACCTTCCTTAACCGCAGCCTCGAAAGCAGGCAGATAGATCTCGCGCAGGGTACGCTCATCCACCAATACATTGCTGGTAAAGCGGGTCAACTCATTGTTATTTACAGCATAGTGCTTAACGCATGCAGCCACGCCATTGCTCTGAACGCCCTGAATATAAGGAACAACCATACGGCTGCTCAGGTAAGGGTCCTCGCCCATGTACTCGAAACTACGGCCATTCAGAGGGCTACGGCAGATGTTCACACCAGGGCCCAGCAATACGGTCTTATTACGATAGCGGGCCTCAGCACCTACACTTTTACCATACAGCATACTCATTTCAGGATCCCAAGTCGCAGCCAGACAAGTCAAAGCAGGGAATGCAGTAATGGAGTCGTTAGTCCAATTGGCAGTATTCCACTCATCCCACAACACCTCTGAACGTACGCCATGAGGGCCATCAGCACACCAGATTTCCGGAATACCCAAACGAGGTACACCCGGTGATGAAAACTTACTCTGAGCATGAATCATACTGATCTTCTCGTGAGTAGTCAGACGACCTAACGCATCTTCTACACGTTTTTCCAGAGGCTGATTTACATCCAGATAGATTGGAGTCTGAGCCTGTGCTGCCATTGTGATTGCCATCAAAACGGCAGAGATTAATTTTCTCTTCATTTGTCTTATTATTTATACGGATTAGAATTTTGTCAGGAAATTAACGGCATAAGCTGCAGCTTCTGGTATAACCTTGCTGAAACCATGATCTGCACCTTCTATATACTGAACTTTACTGTTCTTATAAACATAGCTATAATACTCACTAAATGTCCAAGGAACTACCACATCATAAGTTCCGTGAATCATCAACACTGGACCTACGAACTTGCTAGCGGTTTGGAATATAGGCAATGTCTGCGCTGTCTGAATATAATTAGCACCCAAAACCTTGTCACCAAACATCTTTACATCACCAGGGTTACGAGGATCATAATTCTTTCCCATGGTGCTTCCACGCAAAGCATCCTCACGCAATACGGCAGCTGGAGCCATCAGACAGACCTTACGGATTTTGGTTGCGCCCAATTCACCAGCAGTCATGCTTGCCACAACACCACCTTGCGAATGACCTAACAGAGCTATATTCTGAACAAAATCCAGCCCCTCCACATACTTTACTACAGCTTTAGCATCCTCAATCTCATTGGGCACTGTCATGTTTTTAAAATCGCCCTCACTCTGGCCATGGCCGTTAAAATCAAAACGAACCACACCGATATTTTTTGCCAAAAGACCCTTTGCGATCTCATCAAACAACGGACTCTCCTTTTTGCCGGTAAAGCCATGCATCAGAATAACTACCGGACACTTTTGTCCTTCTTTCAATTGCTCAGGTTTCATGATTTCGGTATCCAACTTTCCCATAGGGCCCTGAACCTTCACATGTTGCTGTGCAACTGCGGTTGCCCCCCAAAAGAAAATGGCAGCAACCATTAATAGCATTTTTCTCATAGTTGATTTATTTATATTTATGATTATTTATGTGGTAAAGTTAGGAAAAACTTAGTTATGCCACAAATTTCTACATAAACTTTAGTGACATTCGGGTAAAATGCGTATTTTTGTGGGACAATTAATTACCTAATTCTATAAATTATGAATAAGAAACTTACTTTAGTAGTATTGGCAGCAGCTTTTGCCACTACCGCATTTGCACAGCAGCCACAGGCAGAAAAGCAGCCTGTACGCATGACACACGAGATGTCTGAGTATTTTGAGCCAGTTCCAAAGATGGTAACCCCAGGTGACATTCTGACTCACACTGCTCCATCTGATGCTATCGTTCTGTTCGATGGTAAGAATCTGGACGCATGGAAGAGCGGTCGTCGTAATTATGATGGTCCAGCAGAGTGGCCAGTTCATGATGGTGTGTTCACCGTAGATAAGAAGAAGGGCGATATCATCACCAAGCAGAGTTTCACCAACTATCAGTTGCACATTGAGTGGTGCATCCCTGCAAACATCACAGGTAAGGATCAGGCTCGCGGTAATAGCGGTATCTACATGCAGGATAAGTATGAGATTCAGGTATTGGACAGCTGGGACAATCCAACTTATGTAAACGGTCAGGCTGGTTCTGTATACAAGCAGTATCCACCAATGGTTAACCCTATCCGTAAGCCAGGTGAGTGGAACGTTTATGACATTATCTACACAGCTCCTGTATTTAAGGAGGATGGCTCTTATTTGTATCATCCAAGAGTAACTGTAATCTTCAATGGCGTTGTTGTTCAGAACAACACTATGATTTTGGGTACTACCGAGTGGATCGGCTTCCCTAAGGTTGCTCCTCACGGCGCTGGCCCTATCCGTATTCAGTCACACGGTGACCCAAGCGAGCCAGTAAGCTTCCGCAACATCTGGATTCGCGAATTGAATTGATTTGATATTCAAAGAGGCTTGTCATTTGACAAGCCTCTTTTTATTGCTATATCATAAAAATTTGTATCTTTGCACGCGAATTCAAAGTCAAACTGATGATAAAGCGTGTACTGTTTTGGGGGATAATGTTTTACCCTGCTGCTATTTGGGCTCAGCAGGATACTACTGCGTATCTAAAAGACCGGCAGTTAGAAAATATCGTAGTCATCGGTCAGCGTCAGCAACAGCGGTTGAGCAGTGCCGCTCCTTTACAGCAACTCAATTATCAGGACTTTAAAATTCAAGGAATTACAGACCTGTCAGATGCGCTTCACCGTCTGCCAGGCATTACACTTCGTGATTATGGTGGTGCAGGCGGCATGAAGACTGTGAGTGTCCGTGGCTTCGGAGCACAGCACACATCAGTCATTTATGACGGTATGGCTCTCAGCGATTGCCAAAGTGGCCAGATTGACCTGGCCCGTTATTCTCTGGATAATGTGGAAAGTGTTTCATTGGTGGTAGGTGATCAGGATGATATCTTCATTCCTGCGCGTGAGGTTAGTACAGCTGCCACCCTCACTATCCGTACGTTTCAGAAACCTAACGACGATTTAAAGCCTCACCTCACCGCGCAGATGAGAGTGGGCTCGTTTGGATATGCCAATCCTTTCTTCCGTTTCAGCAAGAATTTGAGTAAATCCTTTGGCTTTCAGGCTATGGGAGAATATATCTATGCTGACAATGACTATCCCTTCAAATTAAAGAATGTCAAATTAATTACCAAGGAACGAAGAAACAATAGCCGCATGAATTCCGGTCATGGCGAGATTAACTTTGCCTGGACGCCTTCGGCAGCCAGTCAATTGGATGGAAAAGTCTACTATTACGACAACGACCGGCAACTGCCTGGACTGGTACATTATTATACCAATGACTCCAAAGAAACCGAACGTGACCGGAACGCATTTGGACAGTTGGCATTTCAGACCAGCAACCGGAACAATCTGTGGTTCAGTGCTAAATCTAAGTTCAATTGGGCAACTTCCAGTTACCGTGACGGCAATTATCCCGGCGGAGTTAAGGATCAGGATTACTGGCAGCGGGAATGGTATGCCACAACCAGTCTGCTCTACCGGCCAGTAGAGTCGTTGTCACTGAATTATTCAGGCGACTATACATTCAACAACTTGAATAGCAGCGAACCGGGGGATATTCATCCTTATCGTCATTCCATCCTTCAAAGCCTGACAGCCAAATACCAACAGGAGCGGCTGAAAATAATCGTCAGAGGATTATATACAATCAGTCTGAATGATGCAAAATTTGGGAAAGGCGGACATAATGTCCGCAAGTTATCTCCCAGCATATCCCTATCCTATCAGGTAACAGAGCAACCTTCCTTGCATCTTCGCGCATCATACAAGAATATCTTCCGAATGCCGAATTTCACGGAATTATATTTCCGTCACTACGGAAGTGCGGACCTGTCACCCGAAAATACGGACCAGTTCAATATCGGTTTGACATGGCAGAAGAGCTACAGCGCCAAAGGACAGTTTACCGCCACATGGGATGGATACTGGAATCATGTTAAAGATAAGATTGTGGCTGTTCCTTACAACATGTTCATGTGGACCAACATCAATGTAGGTAAGGTTCGTGTTTTGGGAACAGACCTGACATTAGGCATAGAGCAGGAAGTGGGGAGGAAACAGTTGCTGCGTGTGGATGGTAATTATACATTCCAGGACGTCTCAAACCGTACCAATCCGGAAGCTTCAACCTACGGTATGCAGATTGCCTATACTCCCAAACATACCGGAGCATTAAGTGTCAGTTATGAAAATCCGTGGGTCAATGTTTCGGCACATGGAACGGGGGTAAGCAAACGATGGGCTACCAACCAGCATTACGAGGATACAAACATTGACGGTTATATGGAGTTTGGTCTGACAACATACCGCACCTTCACCATCAAAAATCAGAAATTGGAGTTACGTGGTGATATTAAGAACTTATTGAACAAACAATACGAGATTGTCGGCCATTACCCAATGCCGGGAAGAAGTTGGCAATTGTCTATTATGTGGATATTATAACTAATTTATACATTTAAAATTATGAAAAAGAACATTTTCAAGTCTTTGCTTTTCACTGCATTCGCTATGGGCATTGCTGCATGTAGCAGCGATCCTGTTGGCCCAGAGCCAACACCAGAATACCTGAGCTATGGTGTTTTTGTTGTAAATTCAGGTAACCAGTCCAACAAGATCGATGGTTCACTGGATTACATTGAACTGGGCTCAAACACCATCATCAACCATGTTTTCCAGAATGTAAACGGCCGCAGTCTGGGTGTTACTGCAAACGACGCCTTTGTATACGGCACCAAACTGTATATTGCCGTTGACTCTGAGCAGTCGGTCGAGGTTGTAGATGCCAAAACCATGAGTTCCATCACTCAAATCAAGCTGGGTGGTGCAGCACGCCATCTGGCAGCTTGGGACGGCAAGATGTATGTTTCATCTTACAGCGGCGAAGTATGCCGAATCGACACCACAAGCCTCAGTATCGATAAAACCATCAAGGTTGGCGATTATCCAGAAGGTATGGCTGTTACCCCTAACGGTCTGCTGATGGTTGCTAATTCTGGTTATGGTAGTGGTGACACCTTTACTGTAATCGATACTGCTACCGGAAATGTCACAGGTACACACAAATGCCCGACCAATCCAGTAGATATGGTAAGCGACGGCAACTACATTTATCTGTTGACTGGTGGCACCTACAAATCAGATTGGTCTGGTTATGAGGAGAATCCTGCCATCTATCGTGTAAATCCTGACTATCTGGACTTCCCTAAAGTAATCGAGGGTACATCAGTAGCATCAAGCTGGATGACTTTGTTCTCTTTCAACGCCAACTACTACAATCCAGAAATCACCTATCAAATGACAGACACCAATTCTGGTATGTATAAAGAGTTGAATTTGGGTAAGGACATCAAGTATCCATCAGCAATTGCTGTTGATCCTATCACCAACCATCTGTGGGTTGCATCATACAACTTGAGCGAGTATGGCTATGCTGATTACTCAGCTCCTGGTTACATCGTAGAATTCGATAGCAACATGAATAAGTTGCACGAATACAACACAGGCGTTGGCCCTACCGCTATCTGCTTCTTCAACAACCTGAAGTAATTTCATGAAAAAGTTTTTTCAACTTTTCACCATTATACTATTGTTGACTTCCTGCCAGAACGGCAGGGAGTCAACATTGGTTTCTGGAGACCCAGTAACCCTTTCGTATGCTGAGAACCTGACCCTCACCGATGCTGGTGATTACATTCAGGCCGTGTTGCGTAACCCTTGGGATACTGCCGCTATTCTGCAGACTTATCTGTTGGTTCCCAAAGAGAGCCCTCTTCCTGAGAATCTCCCCAACGGTATCGTAATACGCACACCTCTGGAAAGAACACTGGTATATTCTTCCGTACACTGCGGCATGTTGTATGAATTGGGGAAAGTGGATGCCATTGCTGGAGTTTGCGACAAACAGTATATTAAGTTGCCACCTATCCAGGAAGGCATCATAAACGGTACGGTTGCCGACTGTGGCGACAATATGAATCCCAATATTGAAGCCATTATACAGCTGAATCCCGAAGCTGTTCTGCTATCACCTTATCAGAATTCGGGTGATTACGGTAAACTGGGTAAATTAGGCATTCCCATCATGCAATGTGCCGATTACATGGAAACGTCTGCCCTTGGCCGTGCCGAATGGGTACGCTTCTATGGTCTGTTGTACGGTTGCACCGAGCAGGCAGATGCCTTATTTGGTGAAGTTGAAAAACAATATAATGCTTTAAAAGAAAAAGCAAGCCAAGCCAATGAATCACCGAAAGTCCTGAGTGACAGCCGATACGGTCAATTATGGTATGTACCAGGCTGTTACAGTACTGTCGGCCGCATCTACAAGGATGCCGCAGCCATCAATCCATTTGATTATCTGCAGCAAAGCGGTAGCGCAGCATTGGCACCGGAACAGGTTCTGGATAAGGCTCACGATGCCGACGTCTGGATATTGAAATACAACCAGGTTCAGGAAAAGACTTTAGAAGAACTGGCCAAGGATGCAGATATCAACACCCAGTTCAAAGCCTTTAAGGAAGGAAATGTATGGGGATGCAACACAGGAATCAGCAAATTCTACGAAGAGGCCCCTTACCACCCTCATCTCCTGTTGGAGGATCTTATCCGTATATTCCATCCAGGTTTGCTGGAAGATGGAGAAATGCATTATTATCATAAACTGAAATGAAAAGAAACACTGTCTGTTTTCCTATTCTGATCATCCTCCTTCTGGGACTTGCCGTTCTGAACCTGTTTATCGGTTCCGTGCACATCCCGGCAAAGGATGTCTTATCCATACTGATGGGACAGGCAGATTCTTCCACTCCCTGGCATTATATCGTCTGGGAGAGCCGAATACCGCAAGCAGTCACAGCCATGCTCGCTGGAGCCGGGCTTGCAGTATCCGGTTTGCTGCTACAGACAGCTTTTCACAACCCACTGGCAGGGCCGTCCATTCTGGGCATCACAGCAGGTGCCAACCTGGGTGTTGCACTGGTCATGCTACTAATGGGCGGAATCCTCAGTACAGGCTATTTTACCATTGGCGGATATACAGCTGTCATACTTGCGGCATTTGCAGGAAGCACACTCATTATCAGCCTGTTACTTTTTCTGTCGCAAGTGCTTCGTAACAATCTTATGTTGCTGATTACAGGTATCTTGCTCAGTTATCTTACCTCATCACTCATCACACTACTCAACACAATTGCCACTCCCGAGGGAGTACAGAATTATGTGGTTTGGGGAATGGGTAATTTCAATAGTGTTACCGTGGCGCAGCTGCCATTCTTCTGTACTACCTGTATTCTCGGAATGCTCATTTCCTTATTACTCATCAAGCCATTGAATGCCTTGCAATTAGGCGAGCACTATGCTGAGAATTTAGGTGTAAATATCAAATACTTACGTAATGCTTTATTATTGGCCACCGGAATACTGACAGCCGTTATTACAGCCTTCTGCGGCCCTATCTCATTTTTAGGTCTGGCAGTGCCTCATGTGGCCCGCTTACTGGTACGGACCGATAATCAGCGCGTCCTTATGCCATCCACACTTCTGTTGGGAGGAATCCTGGCTCTGCTGTGCAACCTGATATGCGTATTCCCAGAGAATACTATCATTCCACTGAATGCCGTTACCCCGCTAATGGGTGCTCCGGTCATTCTGTATGTGATACTCAGTAAGAAATAATACGCTAAATTTGTCTATCCTATATTTTTACCGTATCTTCGCTGTTCAAAGATTGACGAGATGAAACAGCGAATGATTACACTGTCACTCATGCTGTGCTTTGCCATCAGCATGCTTGCAACAGTTTACACACCCGATAATCTACCTATACCGTATCTTCAGGACGAAAGAAGGCACACCTGCAATCCCGATGGTATCCTCAGCCCGGAAGCTGTGGCTCACATTGACTCCCTGTTGTATCACGCCGAGCACACCTATGGCGTTCAGGCGTTATGTATTGTTGTAGGCCAAATCGAAGGAGAGGATGCCTTTTCCTTCGGCATGGATATATCCCGAAAATACGGCATTGGCAACAAGCAGTCCACCGGTCTTCTCTTCATTCTTTCTACCCTTGACCGGTCTTACTATATTCTAACCGGTGATGGTCTGGAGGGACTTCTGCCCGATGCCATATGCAAACGCATTGAGAACCGGCACATGCTTCCATATCTCAGAGAGGGGGATTGGGATAATGCTATGACACAAGCCATTAGCATGACCTGTTCCTATCTGGATGGAGACGAGTCGTTGAAATACGAGGGAGAGGAGGATGATGAGTTGGGACTGGGCTTTTTGCTCTTTTTACTGCTTTTGGGCTTAGGATTTGGCGGTATTGTCTTTTACGGAATCTACCAAAGTACCCGTTGCCCTAAGTGTGGTGCACACAAGTTGCAGCGCCAGTCATCCGTTCTGATTTCCAAGAGCAAAGGGGTGCGCAAGAAGCGCGTCACCTACATTTGCCTTTCGTGCGGACACATGGTCCACCGTATGGAAACCGAATATGATGAAAACTACTGGAATTCCGGTGGAGCCACCATTATCGGTGGTGGCGGACGCAGCGGCTGGGGCGGTGGAGGCTTCAGCGGAGGTCACTTTGGCGGAGGCCATTTTAGCGGTGGCGGAGCCGGAGGACGGTTTTAAGTTTATTATTTGCTAGTCTAAGTATTTTTCACTACTTTTGCAGTGAAATACAAATTGATAACTAAATCAGACGAAATATGAAGAAAATCGTTTTAATTGTTGTCGTAGCGCTTGCTGTCTTGGGCGGTTGCAGTGCGTCTTCAGCCTACAATGGCATGGTTGAGAGCGAGGAGGCTGTGACCACTTCCTGGAGCAACGTCGAGACACAATACCAGCGTCGTGCAGACCTGATTCCAAACCTCGTTAGCACAGTTAAGGGCTATGCTGCTCACGAGAGTGAGACACTGGAAGCCGTTGTTGCTGCACGCAGCAAAGCTACCCAGATTACCGTTGATCCAACCAACCTTACCCCTGAGAAACTGCAGGAGTATCAGGAGGCTCAGGGTGCTGTGACCAGTGCATTGGGCAGATTGTTGGCTATTACCGAGAATTATCCTGATCTGAAGGCCAACGAGCAGTTCCAGGAATTGCAAGCTCAGTTGGAAGGTACCGAGAACCGCATCGCTGTAGCTCGTAAGGATTTCAATGAGACTGTACAGAATTACAACCTGAAAGTACGTCGCTTCCCTGGTAACATTTGGGCAGGGATCTTCGGATTCGATGCCAAGGAGAAGTTTGCTGCAGAGGCAGGCGCAGAGAAGGCTCCAACCGTTAGTTTTGACTAAAATTTGATTATGGACAAGAACCAAAGATACATGATGCGCGGTGTAAGCGCAGCAAAGGAAGATGTGCATAACGCCATCAAAAACATCGATAAGGGAATTTTCCCTCAGGCTTTCTGTAAGATTATTCCAGATATTCTGGGCGGAGATCCTGAATATTGTAACATCATGCATGCCGATGGTGCAGGAACCAAATCCTCACTGGCTTACATGTATTGGAAAGAAACCGGTGATTTGAGCGTATGGAAGGGCATTGCTCAGGATGCACTGATCATGAACACTGATGACCTGCTGTGTGTGGGTGCTGTTGACAACATTCTGGTGAGCAGTACTATCGGACGCAACAAGATGCTTATCCCTGGCGAGGTGATCAGCGCCATCATCAACGGTACAGACGAGTTGCTGGCAGAGATGAGAAATATGGGCATCGGCATTTACGCTACAGGTGGTGAGACTGCAGATGTTGGCGACCTGGTCCGCACCATCATCGTGGACAGTACCGTTACCTGCCGTATGAAGCGCAGTGATGTTATTGACAATGCCAATATCCGTCCAGGCGATGTCATCGTGGGTTTGAGCAGTTGCGGTCAGGCTACATACGAGAAAGAATACAACGGTGGTATGGGCAGCAACGGTTTAACCAGCGCCCGTCATGATGTATTCAACAAGTATCTGGCCGAAAAATACCCAGAGAGCTATGACAAGGCCGTACCAGATGAACTGGTTTACAGCGGTGGTTATAAGTTGACCGATCCTGTAGAGGGTGCTCCGGTTTGTGCCGGTAAGCTGGTATTGAGCCCTACCCGCACCTATGCACCAGTTGTAAAGCGCCTGTTGGATGAGATGCGCAATGACATTCACGGTATGGTTCATTGCACCGGTGGCGCACAGACCAAGGTGCTGCACTTCGTGAATGACAACTGCCGTGTAATCAAGGACAACATGTTCCCTGTTCCTCCATTGTTCAAGGCTATTCAGGAGCAGAGCGGTACCGACTGGTCTGAGATGTACAAGGTGTTCAACATGGGTCACCGTCTGGAAGTATACCTGAGCCCAGAGCAGGCAGAGAAAGTAATTGCTATCAGCAAGAGCTTCAATATTGACGCTCAGATTATCGGCCACATCGAGGAAGGTCCTAAGAGCCTGACCATCAAGAGTGAATTCGGAGAATTTAGTTATTGATGGCTAATAGTACCGTTTTAGAGAAACTGGAAGGTCTGGTGGCCCGATTCGAGGAAGTGGCCACCCTCATTACTGACCCGTCAGTCATCACCGACCAGAAGCGTTACGTCAAACTCACCCGGGAATATAAGAACCTGGAGGACCTGATGAAAGCCCGGAAGGAATACATGGGGCTTCTGAACAACATCAGTGACGGTCGTGAGATGCTGGCCATGGAAGATGATCCGGAAATGAAGGAAATGCTCAAGGCCGAGATTTCGGACAGTGAGGAGCGTATTCCTGTTCTGGAAGAGGAAATCAAACTGATGCTGATACCTTCCGATCCCGAGGACGACAAGAATGCGGTATTGGAAATCCGTGGCGGTACAGGTGGTGATGAAGCGGCAATTTTTGCCGGCGACCTGTTCCGAATGTACACCAAGTACTTTGACGTCAAAGGCTGGCAATACACCATCAGCAGTTTCACCGAGGGTTCTGCCGGAGGATACAAGGAGATCATCTGTAACGTCACTGGCGAAAAGGTTTATGGCACTCTGAAATACGAGAGTGGTGTTCACCGAGTTCAGCGTGTTCCGGTAACCGAGACTCAGGGACGTGTTCACACTTCAGCAGCATCGGTAGCAGTATTGCCCGAAGCCGATGAGTTTGATGTGGAGATTCACGAAGGACTTATCAAATGGGATACCTTCCGAAGCGGTGGTGCCGGTGGCCAGAATGTGAACAAGGTTGAGTCGGGTGTCCGCCTGCGTTATCCTTGGACCAATCCGAATACGGGAGTAACCGAGGAGATTCTGATTGAGTGTACCGAGACCCGTGACCAGCCAAAGAACAAGGAGCGTGCATTGGGCCGGTTGAGAACCTACATCTACGACCGCGAACACCAGAAATACATGGATGACATAGCCAACCGCCGTAAGACGCTGGTAAGCACGGGTGACCGAAGTGCAAAGATTCGTACCTACAACTACCCTCAGGGCCGAATTACCGATCACCGCATCAACTATACCATCTATAATCTGGGTGCGTTTATGGACGGTGAGATCCAGGATTGTATTGATCACCTGATTGTGGCTGAGAATGCAGAGCGCATGAAAGAAAGTGAATTATAAATAATTGACAATTGATAATTGACAATTGAAAAAGATAAAGCTATGACTAGACAAGAACTTTTCGAGAATATAAAGAAGAAGCAGAGCTTCCTGTGTGTAGGTCTTGATACCGATTTGAAGAAGATTCCAGAACACCTGTTGCAGGAAGAGGATCCTATTTTTGCATTCAACAAGGCTATCATTGATGCTACCGCACCTTATTGTGTGGCTTACAAACCAAATCTGGCATTCTATGAGTGCTTTGGTCTGAAGGGTTGGATGGCTTACGAGAAGACCATCAAATACTTGAATGATAATTATCCAGATCAGTTCATCATTGCTGATGCAAAGCGTGGTGATATTGGCAACACCAGTGCCATGTATGCCCGTTGTTTCTTTGAGGGTGACACCCAAGCTGATGCAGTGACCGTTGCTCCTTATATGGGTGAGGATAGCGTAAGTCCATTCCTGACTTATGAAGGCAAGTGGGTCATCTGTCTGGCACTGACCAGCAACAAGGGTTCACACGATTTCCAGCTGATGGAGGATGCACAGGGTGAGCGTCTGTTCGAAAAGGTACTGAAGACCAGCCAGAATTGGGGTAATGCAGACAACATGATGTATGTTGTAGGTGCTACTCAGGGACGCATGTTTGAGGATATCCGCAAGGTTGTTCCTAATCACTTCCTGCTGGTTCCTGGCGTAGGCGCTCAGGGCGGTAGCCTGGAAGAGGTATGCAAGTACGGAATGACTCAGGAATGCGGTCTGATTGTGAACAGCAGCCGTGCCATTATCTATGCAGACAAGACCGAAAACTTTGCTGAGGTTGCCGGACAGAAAGCTAAGGAAGTACAGATGCAGATGGCTGAGCAGTTGAAGAATCTGCTCTAATCATTTCACTTTTCACGGATTAACTATCCTTTTCGTCCGATTCACATCATAAAAAATGTTTATTTATCCTGCATATCTAAGTTTTTCATTTATTTTGCAGATAAGTAAGAACAGATTATAAAAGAATAGTAATGGAATTTTCAGCCAAACAGATCGCAGAGTTTCTGCAAGGTGAAATTGTGGGTAATGCAGAGGCAACAGTCAGCACCTTCGCTAAGATTGAGGAAGGTACTCCTGGCGCATTGTCATTCCTGTCTAACCCTAAATATACTCCTTATATATATAACACCCAAAGCAGCATTGTTTTGGTGAATAAGGATTTTGTGCCAGAACAGCCCGTATCTGCCACTTTGATTAAGGTGGACAATGCGTATGAGAGTCTGGCTAAGTTGCTTTCGTTGTATGAGTCAATGAAGCCAAAGCGCCAGGGCATCAGTGATTTGGCCTTTGTTGCTCCTACCGCAAAGATTGGTGAGAACGTTTATCTGGCACCTTTTTCAGTGGTAGAGGATAACGCCGTGATTGGTGATGGTGCCCAGCTCTTCCCTCATGCAACAGTCGAGGCCGGTGCAAAGATTGGCGAAGGCACAATCCTGCACAGCAATGTGGTGGTTTATCATGACTGCCGTATAGGCAAGAACTGTATCCTTCATTCAGGTTGTGTCATCGGTGCCGATGGTTTCGGATTTGCTCCATCTCCTACCGGATATGAGAAGATTCCTCAGATTGGTATCGTTATCGTTGAGGATGACGTGGAGATTGGTGCTAACACCTGTATCGATCGTGCCACCATGGGTGCTACTGTTGTTCACAAGGGTGTCAAGCTGGACAACCTGATTCAGATTGCCCACAATGACGAGATTGGCAGCCATACCGTCATGGCTGCTCAGGTGGGTGTAGCCGGATCAACAAAGATTGGCGAATGGTGTATGTTCGGAGGACAGGTGGGCATTGCAGGCCACAGCAAGATTGGTGACCGCACCATGAGTGGTGCTCAAGCTGGTATTGCCGGTAGTGTACCAAAGGGCAATGTCACCATCCAAGGTTCTCCTGCCATCGATGCTAAGAACTTTGCACGAAGCAGTGTCGTTTTCAAGAAACTGCCTGACATGTATCAGCAGTTGAATGCATTGCAAAAGAAAATCGAGCAGTTGGAAAAAGAATTGGCTGCTAAACAATAAATAGAACAGAATGTACAAACAAACTACTCTGAAAGGAAGTTTCTCTTTGTGCGGCAAGGGTTTGCACACCGGATTAAGTCTGACAGCAACCTTTAATCCTGCACCAGAGAACCACGGATATAAGATTCAGCGAATTGACTTGCCAGGCGAGCCAATCATTGATGCCATTGCCGAGAATGTTGTTGACACCCAACGCGGAACCGTTCTGGCCAAGAACGATGCGCGTGTCAGTACCATCGAGCACGGTATGGCTGCTCTTTATGCCCTAGGCATTGATAACTGTCTGATTCAGGTCAACGGACCAGAGTTCCCAATCCTTGACGGAAGTGCCATTGAGTATGTCAAGAAGATTGAGCAGGTAGGTATCGAAGAGCAGAATGCACCAAAGGATTATTATGTAATCCGCAAGAAAATTGAGGTGAAGGACGAGGCGACAGGAAGCAGCATCCTGATTCTTCCTGATGAGGATTTCAGCATCAGTTCACTGATTTCGTTCAACTCTAAGGTTCTGGCCAGTTCATTTGCCACTTTGGACAATATGGAAAAGTTCGGAAAGGAGATTGCAGCCAGCCGTACTTTCGTCTTTGTCCGTGAGATTCAGCCATTGTTGAATGCCGGTTTGATTAAAGGTGGTGACTTGGATAATGCCATTGTCATCTACGAGAACCAGTTGCCTCAGGATCAGTTGGATAAATTGGCCGACCTGATTGGTGCCGAGCACCGCGATGCCAGCCAGTTAGGTTACCTGAACCATAAGCCTCTGGTATGGGACAATGAGCCTGCACGCCACAAATTGCTTGACATCATCGGTGACATGGCACTCATTGGCCGCCCTATTAAGGGACGCATCATTGCCACCCGCCCAGGCCATACCATCAACAACAAGTTTGCCCGTCTGGTACGCAAGGAAATCCGTCTGCACGAGATTCAAGCACCAACATTCGACCCGAATCAGGAACCGATTATGGATGTGAACCGCATCCGCGAGTTGCTGCCACACCGCTACCCTATGCAGTTGGTGGACAAGGTTACCGAGATTGGACCAAACTGGATTGTAGGTGTTAAGAACGTAACCAGCAATGAGCCTTTCTTCCAGGGACATTTCCCTCAGGAGCCTGTCATGCCAGGAGTACTGATGGTTGAAGCCATGGCACAATGTGGAGGCCTGTTGGTACTGAATACCGTTGAGGAGCCAGAGCGTTGGTCTACTTATTTCCTGAAGATTGACGGAGTGAAGTTCCGTCAGAAAGTAGTTCCGGGTGACACACTGCTGTTCCGTGTTGAACTGCTTGCGCCAGTACGTCGGGGTATCTCATCTATGAAGGGATACATGTTCGTTGGCGAGAAAGTGGTAGCAGAAGCTACATTCACTGCGCAAATTGTAAAAAACAAATAAATAAATAGTATGAGTAAAATCAGTCCATTAGCCTATATTGACCCGGAAGCAAAGATTGGAGAGAACTGTGAGATTGGTCCTTTCTGCTTTGTGGATAAGAATGTGGTCATTGGAGACAACAACGTACTGATGAACAGCGTCACCATCCTCTCCGGATCACGCATCGGAAATGGAAATACCATCTTCCCAGGTGCGGTCATTGGAGCTATCCCACAGGACTTGAAGTTCCGTGGCGAGGAGACCACAGCTGAGATTGGCGACAATAACCGTATCCGCGAGAATGTTACCATCAATCGCGGTACTGCAGCAAAAGGAAAGACCGTAGTAGGTAGCAATAACCTGCTGATGGAGGGTATGCACGTAGCACACGACTGTATTATCGGAAACGGATGTATCATTGGCAACCAGACCAAGTTGGCCGGTGAGGTCGAGATTGACGACTATGCCATTTTGAGTGCCGTAGTGCTGATTCACCAGTTCACCCGTATTGCGGGCTACACCATGGTTCAGGGCGGTACCCGCTTGGGCAGCGATGTTCCTCCTTACGTAATCATCGGTCGCGAACCTGCTAAGTATTGCGGTCTTAATATTGTAGGTCTTCGCCGTCGCGGTTTCAGTAATGAGACCATCGACAAGATTCACGAGGCTTACCGTATTATATACAACTGCGGATTGAATACCAAGGATGCAGTCGCCAAGATTAAGGAAGAAATGGAGATGACTCCTGAGATACAATACATCGTTGACTTTATTGAAAAAGCTCAGCGAGGTCTGATTAAATAATAAGAACTTATATGGTTTATATTTTTACCGTAGTCTCAGACGAGGCTGATGATTTCGTAAGAGAGATTATGATTGACAGTGATGCTTCTTTCGAGGCATTTCACAAAATCATCTTGAAGTCTTGCAACTATACCGACGACCAGATGACC
>JAZQPA010000122.1:0-19367 GCA_045628125.1 Bacteroidaceae bacterium | reverse complement strand
AGCTTGAGGAAAAATTCTGGGAGTATGACGGTAAAATTTATCACTATTATGATATTGATGGATATATTGATCATGAGTGATATCATTATATTGGGAATTGAGTCGTCGTGCGACGATACCTCGGCAGCCGTTGTCAAGAACGGTGTGCTGCTGAGCAACGTGACCGCCTCGCAGGCTGTTCACGAGTCGTATGGCGGTGTGGTGCCGGAACTGGCCAGCCGTGCCCATCAGCAGAACGTGGTGCCAGTGGTGCACGAGGCGCTGAAAAGGGCAGGGGTGAGCAAGGAACAGCTGTCGGCCATAGCCTTTACCCGCGGTCCGGGACTGATGGGATCGCTGCTGGTGGGCGTGTCGTTTGCCAAGGGACTGGCGTGCTCGCTGGGTATTCCCCTCATCGACGTGAACCATCTGCAGGGCCATGTGCTGGCGCACTTCATCAAGGAGAGCGAGGACGACAACGACCAGCCTCAGTATCCGTTCCTGTGCCTGCTGGTGAGCGGCGGAAACAGCCAGATTGTGCTGGTCAAGGCCTATAACGACATGGAGGTACTGGGACAGACCATTGACGATGCGGCCGGTGAGGCCATCGACAAGTGCTCGAAGGTGATGGGACTGGGGTATCCCGGTGGCCCTATCATCGATAAACTGGCCCGTCAGGGAAACCCCGAGGCGTTCCAGTTTGCCAAGCCTCAGATTCCTGATTACAACTACAGTTTCAGTGGATTAAAGACATCGTTCCTGTACTCGCTGCGCGACTGGATGAAGGATGATCCCGACTTCATTGAACACCATAAGGAAGACCTGGCAGCCAGCCTGGAGCATACCATCGTGGACATTCTGATGAAGAAACTGCGCAAGGCGGCCAAGGACTATAAGATTAAACAGGTGGCAGTAGCCGGAGGCGTATCGGCCAATAACGGACTGCGCAATGCATTCCGCGACCATGCCAGACGCTTTGGATGGAAAATCTTCATCCCTAAGTTCAGCTATACCACCGATAACGCTGCAATGATAGCCATCACCGGATACTACAAGTTCCAGGACAAGGACTTCTGCAGCATTGATAAACCCGCATACTCAAGAGTGACTTTTAAATAAACGACTATGGATATAGAAACCAAATTTACCAGCAGAGAGATTAACCTGCTGTTGTGGAAGACCGGCGAGACAGTCAGCACTGCAGAGAGCTGCACCGGTGGAAATGTGGCTGCAGCACTGACCTCAATCCCTGGAAGCAGCAATTACTTCAAGGGCGGTATCGTAACCTATTCTGACGAGACCAAGATGCGCTATCTGGGCGTGAAGGCCGAGACCATCGAGGCACATTCCGTTTACAGCGAGGAAGTGGTGAAGGAAATGGTGGCAGGCGCACTGAAGGCCTTTGATTCTACCTATGCCATTGCCATCAGCGGTGTGGCAGGACCTACCGGTGGAACTCCAGAGAATCCTGTCGGAACTGTCTGGATTGCAGTAGGTAACGCAGAGGAAGTAGTGACAAAGAAGCGCACCGAGAACGAGGGCCGCGAGCGCAATATCCAGTATGCCGTATGCGATGCAGTGGAGATGCTGCTGGAGTTTGTGAAGGCTCATCAGCCAGTGGCAGAAGACGCTGAGGAAGTAAAATAATTGGAGCATAAAAGCAACATTTATAAATAATTCCTTTTTTCGGTGAAATATTTGTTCAAATGAAAAAAAAGTCATACCTTTGCATCCGTTTTGCAAGGACTAGTAAGTAACAATTAAATTTTAAGATAGAAATGTCTAAGATTTGTCAAATTACCGGAAAGAAGGCGTTGGTAGGTAACAACGTTTCTCATTCTAAGAGAAGAACAAAGCGAACCTTCGACGTGAATCTGTTCACTAAGAAGTTCTTCTATGTAGAGCAAGATTGTTGGATTTCACTGAAGCTGAGTGCAGCAGGTCTTCGTCTTATCAATAAAAAGGGTCTGGATGCAGCATTGAAGGACGCTGTAGCTGCTGGCTACTGCGACTGGAAGAACATCAAGGTGCTGGGTGAATAATTTATAACAGAAGGAGAAAAGAACTATGGCAAAGAAAGCAAAAGGCAATAGAGTACAGGTAATCCTCGAATGCACAGAGATGAAGGAGAGTGGTCTTCCTGGAACTTCTCGTTATATCACAACGAAGAACCGTAAGAACACCACCGAGCGTTTGGAATTAAAGAAGTATAACCCAATCCTGAAGCGTGTAACCGTTCACAAGGAGATTAAGTAATAAATTACAACTATGGCAAAGAAAACAGTGGCTACCCTGCAGAAGGGTGAAGGACGTTCTTATACCAAGGTCATCAAGATGGTGAAGTCTCCTAAGACTGGTGCTTATGTATTCGATGAGCAGATGGTTCCTAACGAGCAGGTTAAGGACTTCTTCAATAAGAAATAATTCAAACAGAATTTGAGATATAAAACCCCGCAGTAACCCGATGCGGGGTTTTTTTATGCCCTTTTGTTTCGATGGAATCAATTAATTTCGTTATCTTTGCAAAAAAATGTGGATATGGGATTTTTTGACTTTTTCTCTAAAGAAAAGAAGGAGAATTTAGATAAGGGTCTGGAGAAGACTAAGGAAGGATTTTTCAGTAAACTGGCCAAAGCTATCGCTGGAAAATCGAAGGTTGATGACGATGTCCTGGACAACCTGGAGGAGGTGCTGGTGACTTCGGATGTGGGTGTGGATACCACCCTGAAAATTATTGAGCGTATCGAGGAGCGTGTAGCACGCGACAAGTATACCACCACCTCAGAGCTGAAAGGCATCCTGCGTGATGAGATCTCATCGCTGCTTACCGAAAACAATACAGACGACAATAACGGTTTCTCGCTGGAGGGACTGAAGACTCCTCACATCATCATGGTGGTGGGAGTGAACGGTGTGGGTAAGACCACCACCATCGGTAAGATGGCATACCAGTACAAGAAGGCGGGCTACAAGGTTTTCCTGGGTGCTGCCGATACCTTCCGTGCCGCTGCCGTGGAGCAGCTGGTGATTTGGGGTGAGCGCGTGGGTGTGCCTGTAGTGAAGCAGAAGATGGGTGCTGACCCTGCTTCGGTGGCTTTCGATACCCTGAGCTCGGCTGTAGCCAACAATGCGGATGTGGTGATCATTGACACCGCAGGCCGTCTGCACAATAAGGTCAACCTGATGAATGAGCTGACCAAGATTAAGAACGTGATGAAGAAGATTGTTCCGGATGCACCACATGACGTGATGCTGGTACTGGACGGCTCTACCGGTCAGAATGCGTTCGAACAGGCTAAGCAGTTCAGCAAGGCTACCGAGATTACCTCGATGGCCATCACCAAGCTGGACGGTACTGCCAAGGGTGGCGTGGTGATCGGTATCTCGGATCAGTTCAAGATTCCTGTACGCTACATCGGTATCGGTGAGGGTATGGAGGACTTGCAGCCATTCAACCGCAAGGAGTTTGTGGATTCACTGTTCAAAGACGCAGAGTGCTGATGAAAAAGAATCAGGTGGATATTATTACACTGGGTTGTTCCAAGAATCTGGTGGATTCAGAGAAGCTGATGCATCAGCTTCAGGATAAGGGTTATTCGGTAACACACGATGCGGCTCATCCGCGCGGTGAGATAGCTGTCATCAATACATGCGGCTTCATTGGCGATGCCAAGGAGGAGTCAGTCAACACCATTCTGGAATTCTGTCAGGCCAAGGCCGAGGGCAAACTGTCCCGTCTGTATGTGATGGGTTGCCTGTCGGAGCGTTTCCTGACTGAGCTGGAGACTGAGATTCCCGAGGTGGACAAGTTTTACGGAAAGTTCAACTGGAAAGAGCTGCTGAACGATTTGGGTCAGGCTCCTACCGATGATAACATTCACCGTGTGCAGACCACTCCAAAGCATTATGCCTATTTGAAGATTTCAGAAGGCTGCGACCGCAACTGTGCCTATTGTGCCATTCCTATCAGTACCGGCAAGCACAAGAGCCGTCCTATGGAGGAGATTCTGGATGAGGTGCGACTGCTGGTATCACAGGGCGTGAAGGAGTTCCAGGTAATTGCTCAGGAACTGACCTATTATGGTCTTGATCTGTACGGCCAGCAGAAGATAGCCGAGCTGGTGGAACAGATTGCCGACATTCCGGGTGTGGAATGGATCCGCCTGCACTACGCTTATCCGCTGCATTTCCCTATGGAACTTCTGAAAGTGATGCGCGAGAAAGACAATGTATGTAAATACCTGGATATTGCCCTGCAGCATGTGAGCGACAATATGCTGAGCCGCATGCACCGCCATGTCACCAAGCAGGATACCATGGAACTGATTGAGGCCATGCGCCGTGAGGTTCCGGGCATTCATCTGCGCACCACCCTGATGGTGGGTTTCCCTGGCGAGACCGAGCAGGATTTTGAGGAACTGAAGGAGTTTACCCGCTGGGCCCGTTTCGACCGCATGGGCGCGTTTGCTTATTCCGAGGAGGAGGGTACCTATTCTGCCGACCATTACGAGAACGATGTTCCGGATGAGGTGAAGCAGAAGCGACTGGGCGAGCTGATGGCCATCCAGCAGCAGGTTTCTGCCGAGCTGCAGGACAAGAAGGTGGGCCAGAAGCTGAAGGTGATCATCGACCGCAGGGAAGGGGACTACTACATTGGCCGTACCGAGTTTGATTCACCGGAGGTTGACCCGGAGGTGCTGATTCCTGTGGCAGACGGACGTTTGTATACGGGCCGTTTCTATCAGGTGGAGATCGCCTCTGCGGATGACTTCGACTTATATGGAAAACGCATATGAACAACAAGGAATTTCTCAGTGAGCTTTCAACCCGTTCGGGGTTTTCTGCACAGAATGCCCAGAAACTGACCGACACTGTCATTCAGATCCTGAGTGAGCAGTTGTGTGACGGTAATCTGGTATCCATCCAGGGCTTCGGCAACATGGAGGTAAAGAAAAAGATGGAACGCGTGATGGTTTCGCCTATTACCAAGAAGAGAATGCTGGTGCCACCCAAACTGACCGTGAGCTTCAAACCGAGTATTTCCTTAAAAGATAAACTGAAATAACGATGGACGGAAAATTCTTGTTACAGGATCTGGCCGAGCTGCTGGCTGAGGCCGAGGGCTTGCAGAAGAATGAAGCCCAATCGTTTGTACGTGTCTTCTTCGATACCATTACCCGTGGTCTGGAGACAGACAAGATAGTCAAGGTGAAAGGCCTTGGCACCTTTAAGCTGGTGGACGTGGACAGCCGCGAGAGCGTGAACGTGAATACCGGCGAGAGATTCCTGATTGACGGACATGCCAAGATTACGTTTACTCCAGACAGTAGTCTGAAGGAACTGGTGAACCGTCCGTTTGCGCACTTCGAGACCGTGGTGCTGAATGATGAGGTGACCGATGAGGACCTGGAGGAGGTGGACCGCAAGTTCGAGGAAACCGTTCCTGTTGAGGGTCTGGAGGATTTTCTGGCTGAAGAGCCTGTCATCCCTAGCATAGAGCCCGTTGTTCCTGTGGCTCCTGTATTACCTGCAGAGCCTGCGGTTGTGGCTCAGCCTGAGCCAGAGGTGAAGAAGCCAGTGGCCGTTGAGGAACCCGTAGTTCCTGTAACTCCTGCAGTTTCTGTAATCCCGGAAGAGCCTGCTGCTCCTGTAGAGCCGGAGGCCCCTGTAGCTGAGACTCCTGCTGCAGTGGAGACTCCTGCCGTTGAGCCAGTCGTTCCTGTAGCTGAGCCTGTTATGCCTGCAGAACCTGTCAAGGAACAGCCCGCACCTGCTGAAACTGCTGCAGAACCGGCATCGTCAGAACCCGTACTGGTCAAGCTGGTGGATCCCGTGAATGTGAATGTGTCTCCCGAGACCGTGGAGCATACACCGGAACCCGAGACCGAGACCAAGAATAATCATTTCCGTAACATCTGGATTGTGCTCTGCATCGTGGCCCTGTTGCTGGGTTACCTGCTGGGCTATTTCAATGTATTCTCATCAAAGAGCAGTTACCGTCCTTCCATCATCCGTGATACCGTATACGTGCAGAAGATAGTACGTGACACCGTGGAGGTGGAGAAGGTGGTGCCTAACGAGCTCATCACCCAGCCTAAGGCCGAGGAGCCAAAGGCAGAGGCTAAGCCTGCTGCAAAGCCAGCGGAGCAGACCGTGGACAGCAGCATTCCTCAGCTGAAGGGTGGAGCCTATCTGATTGTGGGAACCAAGGAAACCTACACTCTGCGTGGCGGTGAGACCATCCGTATCATTGCCGAGCGTTACTTCGGCAGCCGTGAGATGGCACCTTACATCGCAGTGTATAACAACATCCCAAATCCGGACATGGTAGCGGCTGGAACCGTCCTGAAAATACCGGAGTTGAAGCGCAAGAAGAAGTAAGCGTGAGGGAAAATACAAATACTCTTAAATTCTAACTTTTAGAAAAGTCTTTTAAAGAAAATTAGTAACCCCTGTCGATGAAAATCACTAATTTTGGGGTCGCAAAACGAAATATAGAATAAATTATGGCAGAAGCTTTTGATATTCGCGCTCTGAACGAGCGCATTGAGCAGCACAGTGCATTTGTCACCAATCTGATGGCTGGCATGGATCAGCAGATCGTGGGCCAGAAGCATTTGGTTGAGTCGCTGTTGATCGGTCTGTTGGCCGATGGTCACGTGTTGCTGGAAGGTGTGCCTGGTTTGGCAAAGACCAAGGCCATCAAGACACTGGCATCCCTGATTGATGCGGATTTCAGCCGCATTCAGTTCACCCCTGATTTGTTGCCAGCCGATGTTACCGGTACTCTGATTTATAGCCAGAAGGACGAGCAGTTCAGCGTAAAGAAGGGTCCTGTTTTCGCTAACTTCGTATTGGCAGATGAGATCAACCGTGCTCCAGCCAAGGTGCAGAGTGCATTGCTGGAGGCCATGCAGGAGCGTCAGGTGACTTTAGGTAACGACACATTCGATTTGCCAAGCCCATTCCTGGTGCTGGCTACCCAGAACCCAATCGAGCAGGAGGGTACCTACCCATTGCCAGAGGCACAGGTGGACCGTTTCATGCTGAAGGTGATCATCGATTATCCAAAGTTGGAGGAGGAGAAGCTGATTATCCGTCAGAACATCCGTGGCGGAAAGAGCACCGTTATGCCTATCCTGCGCACCCAGGACATCGTGGAGGCCCGCGAGATTGTCCGTCAGGTTTATCTGGACGAGAAAATTGAACAGTATATCGCTGATATCGTATTTGCTACCCGTTATCCGGAGAAGTACGGTTTGAAGGAGGTGAAGGACTACATCAGTTTCGGTGGTTCTCCACGTGCTTCCATCAATCTGGCTCTGGCATCACGTGCCTATGCCTTCATCAAGCGTCGCGGTTACGTTATCCCTGAGGATGTACGTGCAGTGGCTCATGATGTATTGCGTCACCGTATTGGTTTGAGCTATGAGGCCGAGGCAAGCAATATCACCAGCGAGGAAATCATCAGCAAGATCCTGAACCGTATCGAAGTGCCTTAATCAGTCGCTATTTTAATTTCCTATCGAGATGGATACGAGTGAGATTCTGAAAAGGGTACGCCAGATAGAGATCAAGACCAGAGGATTGTCAGCCAACATCTTCGCTGGTCAGTACCACTCTGCCTTCAAGGGCCGTGGTATGACTTTTTCCGAAGTGCGCGAGTACCAGTACGGCGATGACGTGCGTGACATCAACTGGAATGTCACTGCCCGCTTCCATAAACCATACGTCAAGGTGTTCGAGGAGGAGCGAGAGCTGACCGTGATGCTGCTGGTGGATGTGTCATCCAGTCTGGACTTTGGTACAGTGATTCAGAAATCGAACGACATGCTGACCGAGATTGCCGCAACACTGGCTTTCTCTGCCATTCAGAACAACGATAAGATTGGTGTGATTTTCTTTTCCGACCGGATTGAGAAGTACATTCCGCCCAAGAAGGGAAGAAAGCACATTCTGTATATCATCCGCGAGCTGCTGGGTTTCAAGGCCGAGAGCAACCGCACCGATATTAAGCAGGCTCTGGAATACCTGAACAATGTCCAGAAGCGCCGTTGTACTGCATTCATGTTGAGCGATTTCATTGATCCAAAGGACTATAAGGATGCCATGACCATTGCCAACCGCAAAAATGACCTGGTGGCTATCCAGATTTATGACCGCCGCATGGCTGATCTTCCCGATGTGGGTATCGTAAAGGTGCAGGATGCCGAGACCGGTCATGAGCAGTACATCGATACGTCATCAAGCCGTCTGCGCAAGGCTCACCGTGAGTGGTGGGAGGAGCGCCAGAAGCACATGCGCCGCATCTTTACCCAGAGCAATGTGGATAATGTATCGGTACGTACCGACGAGGATTATGTAAAGGCACTGCTGAGCCTTTTTGCAAAACGAAATTAAGACATGATGAAGAGAACGTTTGCTTTTCTTTCTGTTATATGGTTATGCTGTAATCTGTTTGCCCAGGTGACAGTGGATGTGGCTATGGACACGCTGCTGATCCGCATTGGTGAGCAGACCAAGATACACTTGCAGGTAAGCGTGGATGCCAAGTCGCAGTACGTGCTGCCTGAATTCCCTGACACCATTGTGGCCGGTGTGGAGTGTCTGGAAGCCAGCGAGCCGGTGGTGGAGCCTATCAATGAGGGGCAGCGCCTGCTGGTGAGCCGTGACTATCTGGTCACTTCGTTCGACTCTGGTCATTACTACCTGCCCCCGATGGAGGTCCTGGTAGACGAGAAACCTTATCTTTCGCAGAACATGTCGCTGAAGGTGGAGACCGTGGATGTGGATTTGGAGCATCCTGAGAACTTCTTCCCTCCGAAGGATGTGTTGAACCCTCCGTTTGCCTGGGAGGATTGGGCATTGCTGTTCTGGCTGTCCATCGCCCTGTTGCCAATGCTGGGTCTGTGCATCTACTTCATTATGCGTTTGATGGACAACAAGCCGATTATCAAGCACATCCGTCTGGCTCCAAAGTTGCCTCCTCACCAGAAGGCCATGAAGGCCATCGAGACCATCAAGGCCGAGAAACAGTGGGCAGCCGAGGATTCAAAGGAATACTATACCCAGTTGACCGATACCCTGCGCGTATACATCAAGGAGCGTTATCACTTTAACGCCACCGAGATGACCAGTGCCGAGATTATCGCCAAGCTGCAGGAGGTGAAGGATGTGGAATCCATGAATGAATTGCGTAGCCTGTTCCAGACTGCCGACCTGGTGAAGTTTGCCAAGTACAGCACGCTGATGAACGAGAACGATATGAACCTGGTGAACGCCATCGAGTTCATCAATGCCACCAAGGTGGAGGTGGATCCTGCCACCCTGAACAAGGAACCGGAGATGACCGTAGAGGAGAAACGCTCAAAGCAGGAGCGTATCGCTCTGATTGCCGGTATCGCTATCCTGGCTGCCGGCAGTGTGGCCGCCATCGTGGGCATTGGATTTGAGTTGTACAGGTTATGCTTCTAATTGATTGAATATGACATTTGCAAATATATTCTATTTGTTGCTGTTACTGCCGCTGCTGGCCTACATCGTATGGTACATCATCGGGCATAAGAAGACCACGCCTTCGCTGAAGGTGCCCGATACCCATGCCTATATGGATGCTCCCCGCAGCTGGCGTATCTACCTGATACATGCACCGTTTGTGCTGCGTGTCATCTCCTATACCATGCTGGTGCTGGCTTTGGCGCGTCCGCAGACCACCAATGACTGGAGCAACAAGGAGGTAGAGGGTATTGACATCATGCTGGCCATGGATATCTCCACCAGTATGCTGGCACAGGACCTGCAGCCCAACCGTGTGGAGGCTGCCAAGAGTGTGGCTTCGGCTTTCGTGGCCGACCGCGAGACCGATAACATTGGTTTGACCTTCTTTGCCGGTGATGCCTTTACCCAGTGCCCGATGACTACCGACCATGCCGTGGTGCTGAAGCTGCTGCATGACATGGGTTGCGAGAATGTTCAGGCCGGACTGATTGCCGATGGTACCGCCTTGGGTATGGGTATTGCCAATGCGCTGACCCGACTGGAAGGCAGCAAGGCTAAGTCGCGCGTCATCATTCTGCTGACCGATGGTGTGAACAATATGGGTGACATCTCTCCGCTGACCGCAGCCGAGATGGCCAAGAGCCTGGGTGTACGTGTGTACACCATCGGTGTGGGAAAGAACGGTCTGGCACCTTATCCATATCCTGTGGGCGGAACTTACCAGATGGTGAACCTGCCAGTAGAGATTGATGAGGAGACCCTGACACAGATTGCCCAGATTACCGATGGACAGTATTACCGCGCTACCAACAATGATGAGTTGAAGCGTGTATACGAAGATATTGATAAATTGGAGAAATCCAAGTTGAGAGTACGTGAGTACAGCAAGAAGTATGAGATGTATCAGCTGTTTGGACTGATAGGTCTGATTGCATTGATTATCGAGCTGATACTTCGTCAGTTATTGTTACGTAGAATCCCATAAACCGAAGAAGATATGTTACGATTTGCCAATCCGGAATATCTGTATCTGCTGCTCATCATCCCGCTGCTGGTGGGTCTGATGCTGTTTATGGATTTCCGTCAGCGCCAGAAACTGCGCATCTATGGTGATGTCAACCTGTTGCGCCAGCTCATGCCCGATGCATCGGCTTTGCGCCATCACCTTAAATATATACTGGCTCTTTGTGGTCTGGCTCTGGTCATTCTGATGATGGCCCGTCCGCAGGAGGGTGCTATTCCTGACCAGAAGCGTGAGGGTATCGAGGCCATCATCTGTATGGATATCTCGAATTCCATGCTGGCCGAGGATGTTCAGCCCAGCCGTCTGCAGAAAGCCAAGAACCTGGTATCCAGACTGGTGGACAACTTTGATGACGACAAGGTAGGCTTGGTGGTATTTGCCGGCGAAGCCTTTACCCAGTTGCCTATCACTGCCGATTTCGTATCGGCCAAGATGTTCCTGGACCAGATTAATCCCAGCCTGATAGATGTTCAGGGTACCGATTTCTCGGCTGCTATCGGTTTGGCTGCCAACAGTTTCACCAGTCAGGAGAATGTGGGCAAGGCTATTGTGATCATTACTGATGGTGAGGACCATGAGGGTGGTGCTCTGGAAACAGCCAAGGCCGCTGCCGACAAGGGTATGCGTGTGTTTGTGCTGGGTGTGGGATCGGACGAAGGTGCTCCTTTCCGTATGATGGGAGAGTCCGATTACAAGAAAGATGCAGAGGGCAACGTGGTGGTTACCCGTCTGAATCAGGATATGTGTAAGCAGGTGGCTCAGGCCGGTAACGGTGCCTATATCCATGTGGATAACTCCAATTCAGCGCTCGATGCCCTGGAGAAGGAGCTGGATAAACTGGCTAAGGCTGAGTTTGCCGTTAGCTTTACCGAATACAACGAGCAGTACTGGGTGTTTGGCCTGCTGGCCTTCATCGTTCTGCTGGTTGAGATGATTGTCATGGACAAGAAGAATCCTTTGTTTAAGAATATAAAGTTATTCAAGAAATGAGAAGAGGATGGAACTTATTGCTGATGCTGTTCAGCCTGCTGCTGACTGTGCCTGTATGTGCACAGGATTCCAAGCAGGCCCTGGTCCGCAATGCCCTTCGTGCGGGCAACCGCTATTTCCATCAGGGCAATTACGACAAGGCTGAGGCTGAATACCTGAAGGCATACGAGGTGGATTCCAACAATGTACATGTGCTGTACAACCTGGGAACTACCTATCTGATGAAGAAAGATCCGGGACCTGCCAATCAGAAACTGGTGCGTACGGTTCAGAGTGAGGATGCGAAAAACCGTATCAAGGGTGCCCGCATCTTCCATAATCTGGGTGTGAACCTGCAGCTCACACAGGAATACGACAAGGCAATCAGCGCCTATAAGCAGTCACTGCGTCTGAACCCTACTGATGAGGAGACCCGTTACAACCTGGCGCTGTGTCAGAAGCTGAGAAAGGACAATCCGCAGGATAACCAGAATCAGCAGCATGACAAGGACCAGCAGAATCAGCAGGACCAGAAAGACCAGCAACAGCAGCAGGATCAGCAACAGAACCAGCAGGATCAGCAGCCTCCACAGCAGAAGCCGCAGCAACAGCCTCAGCCTAATGACGAGATGTCGAAGGAAAATGCACAGCAGTTGCTCGAGGCAGTCAAGCAGGACGAGAAGGCTGTCAAGGAACGCATGAATCAGAAGCCAAAGAATGGCACACGACGTAAGAAAGAGAAAGATTGGTAAACGATGAAAAGATTGTTTTTATTTTGTTGTTTATGTCTGGTGACCGTATGGTTGCATGCGCAGACATTCACCGCCAAGGCTCCCGATGAGGTAGAGGAGGGTGAGGTGTTCCGTGTGCAGTTTGTGGTGACTACCGATAATCCTTCGGCTTTCAGGGGACCAAACTTCGACCCTGAGGGTTTTGAGGTACTGGCCGGTCCATACACCTCATCTTATTCCAGCTATCAGGTCATCAACGGCAAGTCCACTTCCAGCAGTTCGGTAACCTATACCTATACCGTAAGTGCCCGCAAGAAAGGCAAGTATACCATTCCTGAGGCCCAGGTGACTGTGGATGGCAAGAAGATGACAACCAAACCGCTGTCCGTAACCATTGTAGAGGGATCGGCCCCAGCTGCCAGCCGTGGCAATAACCGTGGCAACAGCAATCAGGGCGGCAGCCGCGGTCAGGTGCAGATGCAGGAGAACGGTACCATAACCAGTAATGACCTGTTTATCACTGCTACAGCCAGCAAAACCAAGGTGTATGAGCAAGAAGCTATTCTGCTGACTTACAAGGTATATACATTGGTGAATCTGACCTCATTGCAACCCAAGATGCCTGATCTTAAGGGTTTCCATGTACAGGAAATAGATTTGCCACGAAATAAGGTGTTCAGTCCTGAGAACTACAAGGGAAAGATGTACAATACCGTGGTGTGGAGTCAGTATGTGCTGTTCCCTCAGCAGACAGGAAAGATAACCATTCCTTCCATCACTTTCGAAGGCGTTGTGGCACAGCGTGTCCGCAGCCTGGATCCTCTGGATGCATTCTTCAATACCGGAAGCAGTTATACCGAGGTGGAGAAGAAGATTCAGACACCAGCCATCGACATTACCGTTGAGCCGCTGCCAACCAAACCTGCCAACTATTCAGGCGGTGTGGGCAGTTTCACCATGACCTCAGAATTGACACCTGCCGAGGTGAAGTCGGGTGAGGCACTGACCTTGAAGATTAAGGTGGAAGGAAAGGGTAACATGAAACTGATCAAGACTCCAGAGGTGGGTGTGCCAAAGGACTTTGAGGTTTATGATCCAAAGGTGACCGATGATTCCCATCTTACCACCGGAGGTATGGAGGGCAGCAAAACCTTTGAGTTTGTATATGTGCCACGTAATCCGGGCAAGTATACCATTCCTTCCGTTCCATTCGTTTATTTCGACCTGTCAAGCCATTCCTACAAGACTCTGGAGACACCGGAGTACAAACTGGACATCGCCAAGGGTAAATCGACCGGAAACGGTGGTGTGAGCACCTATAGTAAGGACGATATCCATGTGCTGGATACCGATATCCGTTACATTAAGACCGGTGACGTGAGTCTGCGCAAGAACGATGCCGACACCTATTTCGGCTCTACAGGCAACTGGCTGTTCTATATCATTCCAACCCTGCTGTTTGGAGTAGTGGGCTATCTGTTCCGCAAGCAGGCTATGGAGAATGCCAATATTGCCCTGATGCGTACCAAGCGTGCCAATAAGATGGCCCGTAAGCGTCTGCGTACTGCTGCTGAGATGCTGAAGGCAAATAATAAGACTGCGTTCTATGAGGAGGTGATGCGTGCACTCTACGGTTATGTGAGTGACAAACTGAGCATTCCGGTATCGGCGCTGAACAAGGAGAATATCCGTGAGAAACTGGCTGAGCGCCTGTCGGATAATGCTCTGATTCAGCAGCTCATGGATGCACTGGATGAATGCGAGTTTGCCCGCTTTGCTCCGGCAGAGAGCGGTAATTCCATGAGCCAGTTCTACGAGAGAGTCATCACTATTATTGAACAGGTGGACGACGCCATAAAGAAGTAATCCGTATGAAAAGACTAGTATATCTTTTATTCTTGCTGTTGCTTCCTGCTGTGCAGATGAATGCCCAGGATCTGAAGACACAGGCTGATACGGCTTATGTTCAAGACCGTTATGCCGAGGCTGCCGAACTGTACGAGCAGTTGCTGGAGCAGGGACATAGCAGTGATGTTTACTACAACTTGGGCAACTGCTATTACCGTCTGGAGAAGGTGGGTCATGCCATTCTGAATTATGAGCGTGCCTTGCGCCTGGATCCGGGTGATTCCAATATCCGCCATAACCTGGAACTGGCCCGTAATAAGACTCAGGACAAGGTGGTGGCCTTACAGGATATCTTCATTGTGACCTGGTATAAGGGTATCCTTTATTCCCTGTCTGTGGACGGGTGGGGTATCCTGGCAACCGTATGTTTTATCGTTTTCCTGTGCATGATGGGAGCGTATCTGTTCCTGAACCGTATGGCTTGGCGTAAGATAGGATTCTTTGTGGGTATTGCCGCACTGGTTTTATGTGTACTGGCCAATGTGTTTGCCTATCATGAGAAGGAGCTGATGCTGCGCCACGACAGTGCTGTACTGATGCAGGAGACCGTTCATGTGAAGAGTACTCCAAGCCAGGAAGGTAAGGATCTGTTTGTTATCCATGAGGGTACCAAGATGACCATCATTGATGATGCCATGCGCGACTGGAAGGAGATTCGTCTGGATGACGGAAAGACCGGTTGGGTGGAGACTACAGCTATTGAGGTAATCTGATTAATATAAAAAGAAGGCAAATGGATTTTTCACAAATTGTAACTTGGGATAAGGAACTGCTTCTGGCACTGAATGGCAGTGACTCTGCCGTATGGGATCAGTTCATGTTTGTTGCCACAAAGACCGTGGTATGGATTCCTCTGTTCCTGAGCCTGCTGTATATGGTGATGAAGAGCAATTCTGCCCGTCAGGCCATGTTGCTGCTGGCATGTGTGGCAGGACTGTTTCTGGTATCCGAGGGCATCTCTTCCGGAATCTGCAAACCGCTGGTAGGCCGTCTGCGTCCAACACACGACCCTGAGATTATGGGTATGGTTCAGACCGTGAATGGACTGAGAGGAGGCATGTACAGTTTCTTCTCCAGCCATGCAGCCAATACCTTTTCCCTGTTCATGTTCCTGTCGCTGGTAGTGCGGAGCTGGTCGTTTACCCTGACCATGCTTTCTTGGGCCATGGTTCACACCTATACCCGTATCTATCTGGGCCTTCATTTCCCTGGCGATGTCTTTGTAGGTTTCTGCTTTGGCTTGATTTGGGGAACAATCATGTACCTCATCTATAGCTATCTCAGGAAGAAATGGTTCGACCAGCACGATTATGTGTCAGAGCAATGTACACCTTCGGGTTATTTCTATGCATCGGCCAATCTGGTTACACTGACCTTTGTACTCAGTGTGATGGCGGTACTTATCTATAGCTTTTTCAATTACTAACTGATATATACTATAAGGATTATGAGTACAAGAATATCATTCAATGAACTCCGGAAGATAAAGGACCAGTTGCCTAGTGGCAGCATGGACCGTATAGCCAACGAGTTGGGTTTGGATGCCGAGACCATCCGCAACTATTTTGGAGCCAGTCACAAAGAAGGACAGCTAATCGGTATTCACATTGAACCGGGTCCTGATGGCGGAATAGTGGAGATAGATAATGATGCCGTTCTGGAAGCGGCTTTCCGCATACTGCAGGAATGCTGAAAAAATACGGGTCAGTGATCTCTCACTGACCCGCTTTTATTTATTTGCAGTACTTGTCGATAATAGTCTGTGCATTCGGATCACCCAGATCCTTTGCCTTTGTCAGGTTGGCCTTACCTTCAGCCTTCTGTCCCAGATTCACCTGTGCAAATCCCAGGAAGCGGTAGCCGTAGGATGACTCGCTGTTCAGGGCAATCAGTTTCTGAGCGGCTTCCAGAGCAGTATTATAATTCTTGACGGTGATGCTCAGGCTGGCCAGCTCGATCAGTGGCTCTTCTGCTCCAGGAGCCAGTTCACTGGCTTCCTTGAAGTCGTCCAGTGCCTGCTGGAACATTCTGCACTTCGATTCCGCACGTCCGCGCTCGATGTAGAAATCGGCCGATGCGCGTCCACCATAGATGTGCTCCACGTCATTGAAATCATTTACAGCCTCGCGCAACTGGCCAGCCTCGGCCTTGTGCATTGCGCGTGTATATAAATAAGGTGCAGCATCCTCACCGTAAGGCTTGTTGAAGAATTCCATGGCCTTGTCCAGGATGGCGATGATTTCCTCCTCTGATGCCTCCTGAGCCACCTTGCACTGTGCCAGATAGCTGTACACGGCAGGACCTTTCAGGTCGGTCTCCAGCAACTTCTCGTAAACCGAGTAAGCCTTGTCATATTCACCCATAGCATACAGGATGTCGGCATCCATCTTCAGGTATACTGGCTGACCAGGAGTCATGTTTACTGCAGTCTCCACCTCAGCCAGGGCCTTCTCGCGTGTCCAGTCCTTGTAGGCTGGTTCTGGAGCATAAGTAGCCTTGTTGTAAATCAGGTAACCGATATTGTAATGAGCATCAGCCTTGTCCTGGTCCTTTTCCAGATAAATGTTCAGGTCATTCTCTGCCTGCTCATACTGCTGCATGTCCACATGATACTGGGCACGGCGCAAATAACCGTCCGCATTGTCCGGATGCTGGCTGATGAACTGCTCCAGCTGATCGGCATAGTTTGGATTGTCGCGAGAGGTCATCAGGAAGACCAGCGCCTCGCTCTCATCGCTTGGCAGACCCTTGGTGATGCCAATGCTGTTCAGGGTATAATCGTTTGAAGCCAACGCATTGATGGATAGTTGCTTGGCAAAATCAGCCGACATGGCGTAGCTCTCACTGTCTGTGCCTTTTTGTATCAGACCCAATACCTGACCGTTGGCATTCATCAGCGGACAACTCACGTTCTTCTCGCTAACAGCGGTATCAATGGTATAGAAACCGTATTTCTCAGCCACTGTTGCCGCATCTTTCAGAGTAACCTTCTGAGCGGTGGCATTCTTCTGGGTGGTGTAGGGCAGCAGGTATGCAGCCTGTCCGGCAGTAGCCTGAGATGGTGCTACAGTCAGTGCTGTGGTCTTCTTGTCTGTCTTTACCTGAAACTTAACCACGTCATACATGTCGTTGGCACCCAGGATGTATGAAACATCATTCTTGGCACCGTCACTGTCCACAATCACAGCCTTGGCAGCCCCTTGGAACAGTTTATAATCAGAGATTCCCACACCATCCTCGCTGATAAAGAAACCGTTACCTGTATTCTTGATGTCTCCGTTAGCATCGTAAGTAATAACGGAGAATACCGACTTCTTAGCCTGTGCCACCCAAGCCTGGCTCCATGCAGAGGTGCAGGTCAGCAGCATTCCGGCAGTAAGTAATCCAAATTTATTCATTTTCAATGTTTTTTTCTGCTCGTTGGGTTTTATTGTCTTCTTTGCTTAACAGCTTCGTAAATCAGTACGCCTGCGGCTACCGATACGTTAAGGCTCTCGATGTTGCCCAGAATAGGAATCTTTACCCATTCGTCGCACAGTGCCAGATGCTCGTAAGGAATACCTTTATCCTCAGCACCCATGATAATGCAGAGAGGGTCCTTGTAATCCGCTTTGTCGTAATCATAATCGCCTTTCTCGGTTGCTGCTACTACATGGAAACCACTCTCCTTCAGGTATTTGATGGTTTCCAGCAAGTTGCTCTCACGGCAAACAGGCAGGGTGTGCAGTGCACCGGCCGAAGTCTTGATAGCATCGGCATTGGCAGTAACACTGTTGCGCTGTGGGATGATGATGGCATCAACGGCAGCGCAGTTGCATGTACGGGCAATAGCACCAAAGTTGCGTACATCGGTGATACCGTCCAACATGACCAGCAGTGGGCTTTTGCCCTCGTCAAACAGCATAGGCACCACATCCTCCACCTTCTGATAGGTGATGGATGAGATAAATGCGATGACACCCTGATGGTTCTTGCGGGTGATGCGGTTCAGTTTCTCCATCGGAACACGCTGAACGGGGCATTCCACCTGCTTTAAGGCTGTGAACAGCTCCTTAGCCAGGTCGCCACCCAAATCGCGCTTGATCAGCACTTTATCAATATCTTTTCCGGCTTCGATGGCTTCAATAACCGCACGGATGCCGAAAATCATCTCGTTTTTTTCTTCCATATCTTATTTCAGTAATTCCCGGGCATTGTTCAGGGCGGCCTCGGTCAGTTCCGCACCGCTTACCATGTGCGCTATCTCCTCGATGCGCTCCTCATTGCCCAGTTGTTTCATATGACTGGTTGTTATCTCGTCGTTATCGTCCTTGTACACCTTATAATGTACGCTGCCCTTGGCTGCAATCTGGGGCAGGTGAGTGATGCTGATGACCTGACGCTCGTTATCGCCCATCTCCTTCATAATCAGGGCCATCTTTTCTGCAATCTGTCCCGATACACCGGTATCAATCTCATCAAAGATGATGGTTGGCAGTTGCACGGAACCGGCTATCAGTGCTTTCAGCGACAGCATGACGCGGGCAATCTCACCGCCAGAGGCAACCTGGGACAGTTCCTGAGGGGTGTTTCCCTTGTTGGCGCTGAACAGAAAACGGACTTTGTCCACACCGTTTGCTGTGGGTTCCTTCATGATGCTCTGCTCCACTACAAACTGTACGTTAGGCATGCCCAGCGGAATCAGTCGTGCCTTCATCTCTTTCTCTACCGTTCCGGCACTCTTCTTGCGCTGGTCGGTCAGAATCTTAGCCTTGGCATTCAGATCCTTGGCCAATCGCTGTACCTCGGCTTTCAGTTGGGCAATATGCTCATCACTGTTGCCTATCCGCTCCAGCTTTGTGGCCAGTTCATCGCGAAGAGCTATCAGTTCCTCAACGCTCTGCTTGCCGTGTTTCTTCTGCAGCGAGTACAGGGTATCCAGGCGGTCATTGACCAGTTCCAGACGCTGTGGGTTGAATTCCACACGCTCTTCCTCCTGTTCCAGTTCATCGGCAATATCTTTCAGCTCGATATAGGTGCTCTCCACACGCTCGGCCCATTCGCGGCTCTTAGGGTACATGTCCGACAAGTTGTTCAGGGTGCTCAGCACGCTGCGCAACTGGCCGATGGTGCCCTGCTGATCGTTCTGCAGCAGGCCGTTGCATTCAAACAGAGCCTGTTTGATGTCTTCGGCATGGGTCAGCATGTCCTGTTCCTCTTCCAGTTCCTCCTGTTCGCCCGGTTCCAGCCGTGCCTCGTCCAACTGCTTGAACTGGAAG
>JAZQPA010000121.1:0-19729 GCA_045628125.1 Bacteroidaceae bacterium | reverse complement strand
TCTGAGTTTGATTGTTGTCATGCGCACACCTCAGTTCCATTGCTACACCTTCGTGGAGCAGCAACTCACGTTCCATCTCTTTGTTCAGCTTGTCGCGCCATGAACCTTCACTGCATTGGGATACACCTATTATATAATTATTGGGGTGTACGTTGGTGCAGGAAATTTGCAGCAATATGCAGAAGATGAAACAAATCCAGAAATATATTACTTTAGTTAACAAGACTTTTCTCATGTTTTTCCCGGAAAAAATGATTCATCTGCAAAGATAATTATTATCTTGAATAATTTGTTGTTATGCGGCTATTTTTTCATTCCGATGGGAAAGTGTTTTTTGATAAAGGTTTTATCTGTAAAAAAAAGCGTGTGAAACCAATCACACGCTTTTTTTTAGTATTTACCAAACTTTGATTCGGTTTTCAGGAGCGACATACAGCTTGTCGCCTTCCTTCACGCCGAACGCCTCGTACCATGCGTTGATGTGTGGCAGGGTACCGTTCACGCGCCAGCGGCCCAGTGAGTGTGAGTCGGTCTTGGTACGGCGGATAATCTCAGCCTCACGAACGTTCTGGCCCCAGATGCTGGAGTAAGCCAGGAAGAAACGCTGTGCAGGAGTCAGCCCATCGATAACCTTCTCTTCCTGTCCCTTGGTAGCCTCCTTATAAGCTTCCCAAGCCACCTCCAGACCACCGTGGTCGCTCAGGTTCTCACCCAGGGTGTAACGGCCGTTGGCATGCAGGTCAGCCTCACCATTCTTGCCTTCCAGTACCACAATCTTATCAAACCAGGCAGCCAGCTGGTCGCCCTTAGCCTTGAACTGTGCCTCATCCTCTGGAGTCCACCAGTTGGTGAAGTTGCCGTCACCGTCATAGCGTGCACCGTTATCGTCGAATCCGTGGGTAATCTCATGACCGATAACCACACCGATAGCGCCATAGTTGAACGCATCGTCAGCACTCATGTCGAAGAATGGATACTGCAGGATACCGGCAGGGAAGGTGATACCGTTGCTGGTAGAGCTGTAAGAAGCATTCACGGTCTGAGGAGTCATACCCATCTCGGTCTTGTCCACAGGCTCGTTGAACTTCTTGGCACGGTCCCAGTAGTTCCATACGCTAACAGCCTTCATATTCTCATACAGGCTCTTCTTAGGATCGATGGTCAGGTCGGAATAATCCTTCCACTTGTCAGGATAACCGATCTTTACGCTGAACTTGCTCAGCTTCTCGTGTGCCTTCTGCTTGGTGGCATCGCTCATCCACTCCTGAGCATCCACACGCTTACCCATGGCAGTCAGCAGGTTCTTTACCAGCTGTACCATGCGCTCCTTGTTCTCTGCAGGGAAGTACTTCTCAGCATACATCTGGCCCAGAGCCATACCCATGGTACGGTTTACCACCTGAAGACTGCGCTTCCACAGAGGTGACTGCTCGGATACACCCTGCAGCACCTTACCGTTGAAGTCGAAATAACGTGCCTCAATCTCAGGGCTCAGGTTGTTGGCTGCACCACGCAGCAGGTTCCACTCCAGATAGTTCTTCAGTGCATCCATCTTCTCGGTAGTCAGAATGGTCTGTACCTCGTCCATGAACTCGAACACACTTACGTTCACCTCCTTAGGTTCAACACCCAGGGTCTTGAAGAACATATCCCAGTTCAGCTTGTTGAAACGGCTCTTCAGCTCTGAATAAGGAATCTTGTGATAGGTCTTAGTCGGGTCACGCATCACGTCGCGGTCCAGCTGAGCATGAGCCAGGCGGTCCTCAATGCGCCATGCATCCAGCATCTTGTCGCGTGCCTGCTTGTCGTTGGAACCGGTCATTCTGAACAGGTCCACCATCAGCTCCTTATACGCATCGCGAGCCTTTACCATAGCAGCGGTGTTCTCGGTATAGTAATCCTTCTGGCCCAGACCGGTTCCACCCTGGCTGATAGCCATCAGCTTGCGGTTACTGTCCTCGCGGTAGGTACCGATACGGCAACCGAAGAATGGTGAGCTTCCGGTAATCATCATCTCGGCGATGTGATTGAACAGCTGGTCAACGGTCTTGATGTTGGCAATGGCCTTCTGGTCGGCCTTCAGTGGAGAGGCACCCTGCTGGCTGCGGGTCTGGGTATCCATGGCCAGACGGTATACATCAGCCACCTTCTGAGCTACCGAACCCATAGGATGCTGGGTCTTTGACAGCTCGTCAATCAGGTCGCGCAACTGCTGGTTGGTCTTCTGCTCCAGTACCTCGAACGATCCGTAACGTCCGTACTCAGCAGGAATAGGGTTGGCCTTCATCCAACCACCGTTGGCATACTGGAAGAAATCATCACCAGGTCTGGCGGTCTCATCGCGGTTCTCCTTCTTCACGCCGCCGTTCTTCTCCTGGGCTTGTGCAGGCATGCTGCTCAGCATCAGTGAGGCAGCAATGGCACATAAATAGAAATGTTTTTTCATTTGTTTATGGTTTAGTTGTTATTTTACACAGAATGGGATGTTATCGGTTGATGCAAAACCGGTGCCATCCAGTACATACACATACAGGCGGTAGTTGCCCGGTTCCTTCAGTGCCACCTTAAACTCCGGTACATCGGTGGTCTGAACATCACCCACACGGTCGGGACGTGGCTCGAACGAACCGCCGAATCCCAAAACGGTAGCTTCCTTCAGTACCTCCCACACGTAAGTCAGCTTATCGCCCTCCTTATCGGTTACCTTCACCTCGGCCAGTCCCTCTGCGCCCGGTGCCAGGGTCACGCTGCTGGTGGCAAACTGACCGTTCAGGGTGATGTGCTGCTGGAATACCGGAGCGGTCTGTGCAGGTTCCTGACCGGTCCATACACGCTGCATGGCCTCCACCATCGGAGTCTTCTCGCCCTTCAGAGGCAGGCCTTCCACCTCGCTCTCTACGAACATGCTGAACCAGGTAGGAGTGCGTTCCTCCTTCTGTCCCCACAGGAACACGAACGAACCCAGACAGCGGGGATTGGACTTGATATAATCGTTGTAACGCTGCTCATACACCTGGCGCTTCTCCTCGCTGGTCTGCTCAATGCTGGCATCCCATGCGGTCTTGGCACTTTCCCACCAGCCGGTAGGTCCCCATTCGGTGACCATGAACGGACCCTTATAGGCCGACTTCTGCACCATATCGCTCAGGTGCATGATATCGCCGTAGGAGTTGATGCCCACATAGTCCAGCGAAGGACAGTACTTGGCTACGGAATCCAGGGCCTCGGGGCTGTGCGAGATAACGGTGGATACCAGGTGCAGCTGGTCGATGCTCTTGATAAGCTGAGCCAGTTCCTCGACAAACTGCCAGGCAGCGCCGATATTGGCATTGGCCAGATTGATTTCGTTACCGATACCCCATGACAGGATGCGAGGGTCGTCCTTGAAGGTAGTGGCCAGTTCGGTGACACGCTCCCTTACCTTATTCTTATACTCGTCATTAAAGTACTGGGCAGAATCCTGAGTCAGGCCGATGCCCTGCATAATCATCATGTGATTGGCCTCGGCCAGTTCAATATTGCCCTGAATGGACTTCACATCACCTCCCCAGGTACGGAAAGCATTCGCTCCGTTAGGGTTAGCCATATCCAGACGGTTGGTACCACCCACACCGTTGATGTAGGTGTCCTGGCCGTCAACCAGCAGTTTAAACCCTGCTCCATCAGCCTTGATGGCATAGTGTGCAGGCGGGGTTTGGGTGCAGGCTGTCAGGCCAATGCCCAACGCCAGCAGCAGTCGTGTAACTTTTTTCATTGCTTATGTGTGCTTATAACGCTCGCAAAGATACGGCATTATGGGCTACAAACATAGCAAATCGGTAATTTATTTCTTAGCAGCGATGGCAGCACGTACGAAATCCATGAAAAGAGCATGAGGTTTCAGTACGGTGCTCTGGTATTCCGGGTGGAACTGGGTACCGATGAACCACTTCTTTTCAGGAATCTCCACAATCTCAATCAGGTTGCTATCCGGATTACAGCCCACGCACTGCATGCCATTCTTTTCGTATTCCTCCAGATACTGGTTGTTGAACTCGTAACGGTGACGGTGACGCTCGCTAATCTCGGTCTTTCCATAGATGACCTGAGTACGGCTGCCTTCCTTCAGGGTACAGTCATAGGCACCCAGACGCATGGTGCCGCCCATGTTCGAGATATTCTTCTGATCCTCCATGATGTCGATGACATTGTGTGGAGTCAGGGCATCCATCTCGCGGCTGTTGGCATCGGCATAGCCCAGCACGTTGCGGGCAAACTCGATGACCATCATCTGCATACCCAGACAGATACCGAAGCAAGGGATGTCATGCTCGCGGGCATACTGTGTAGCCAGAATCTTACCCTCGATACCGCGCTGTCCGAATCCTGGGCAGATAACCAGACCATCCTGAGCATCCAGCTGCTCAGACAGGTTTGAGGCATTCAGCAACTCGGAATTGATAAAGGTAATCTTCACCTTATGACGGTTGTAGGTAGCAGCGTGCGACAGGCTCTCGTTGATGGACTTATAGGCATCCTGCAAGTCGTACTTGCCCACCAGACCGATGCGGACGATGTCGGTGGCACTGTTGCGCAGTTCCAGGAAGTTGCGCCATGGTCCCAGGGCAGGAGTCTCGCCCACAGGGATACCCATCTTGCGCAGGATGGCAGCATCCAGTCCCTGACGCTGCATGTTGATAGGCACCTCATAGATGCTAGGCAGGTCCTCGCTCTGGATTACACACTCCAGGTCCACGTTGCAGAAGCTGGCCACCTTACTGCGCATGGCGTCGTCCAGGTGCTTCTCGGTGCGCAGAATCAGAATATCGGGCTGGATACCGTAACTCAGCATCTCCTTTACGGAATGCTGGGTAGGCTTGGTCTTCAGCTCGTCGGCAGCCTTCAGGTAAGGTACATAAGTAAGGTGGATGGACACGGCATCGCGTCCCAGTTCCCATTTCAGCTGGCGGATAGCCTCCAGATAAGGTGCACTCTCGATATCACCGATGGTACCGCCTATCTCGGTAATCACAAAATCGTAGTTGCCGTTCTCACCCAGGTACTGGATGTTGCGCTTAATCTCGTCGGTGATGTGAGGCACCACCTGAATGGTCTTGCCCAAATAATCGCCCCGGCGCTCCTTATCGATGACCGACTTATAAATTCGGCCGGTAGTCATGGAGTTGGCCCGGGTGGTCTGAATGCCGGTAAAGCGTTCGTAGTGTCCCAAGTCCAGGTCGGTTTCCATGCCATCGGCCGTCACGTAGCACTCGCCATGCTCGTAGGGGTTGAGGGTACCCGGGTCGATGTTGATATAGGGGTCGAATTTCTGGATGGTGATGTTAAAACCGCGGGCTTGAAGAAGTTTTCCGATAGAGGAAGAGATGATGCCCTTTCCTAAAGAAGAGACGACGCCACCTGTAACAAAAATGTACTTGGTTGACGTCGTTAAAGTCTGTTGTCTTGCCATAATTTCTTATACTATTATCAAAAATTACGGGTTGCAAAAATAGAGATTTATTGTCGAAATGACAAGCAAAAGACGAATAAAATGATAAATTTGACAAGAAAATGATAAAAATACGACACAATGCTATTGTTATTCCGCAAATCTTCTTAATTTTGCGCGATTTTTAAAATAATATAAAGAAGCTATATGAAGAAGATTAGAGCAGCCGTAGTAGGCTATGGTAACATTGGTCGTTATGCCCTGGAGGCCCTGGAGACAGCACCAGATTTTGAAGTAGCAGGTGTAGTACGCCGTAATGGCGCTGCCGACAAACCTGCAGAGTTGGCTAACTATGAAGTTGTAAAAGATATTACCGAGTTGAAGGATGTTGATGTAGCTATTCTGGCTACTCCAACCCGTTCATGCCAGGAGTATGCAGAGAAGATTCTGCCACTGGGCATCAATACCGTTGACTCTTTCGATATTCACACCAGCATTCTGGACTACCGTCGTGATCTGATGAAGATCAACAAGGAGACCAATACCGTCAGCGTAATTGCTGCAGGTTGGGACCCAGGTAGTGACAGTATCGTACGTACCCTGATCCAGAGCCTGGCTCCAAAGGGTTTGAGCTATACCAACTTCGGTCCTGGTATGTCTATGGGTCACAGTGTATGTGTACGCGGTAAGGAAGGTGTGAAGAATGCGCTGAGCATGACTATTCCATTGGGCGAGGGTATTCACCGCCGTATGGTATATGTAGAGTTGGAAGAGGGTGCCAAGCTGGAAGAGGTAGAGAAGCTGATCAAGGCTGACCCATACTTTGCAAACGATGAGACTCACGTGTTCGAGGTAGAGAGCGTGGATGATGTTCGCGACATGGGTCACGGTGTAAATCTGGTTCGTAAGGGTGTGTCTGGTAAGACCCAGAACCAGCACTTCGAGTTCAACATGAGCATCAACAATCCAGCCCTGACCGGTCAGGTTCTGGTTAATGTGGCTCGTGCCTCAATGCGCCTGCAGCCAGGTTGCTACACCATGGTTGAAATCCCTGTCATCGACATGTTGCCAGGCGACCGTGAGAATATTATCGGACATTTGGTGTAATATTCCAAATAATTTGTATATTTGCAACTGACTATTGTTAAACTATAAATATACAACTATGGCTTACAAAATTATTGATGTAGAAGGCATTGGTCCTGTTTACGCTGCAAAGTTGCAGGAGGCAGGTATCCAGACCACAGAAGAGTATTTGGAAAAGTGTGCAACTCCAGCTGGACGTAAGGCATTGGCTGAGGCAACCGGTATCAGCCCAAAGCTGATTCTGACCTGGGCAAACCACGCCGACCTGTTCCGTATCAACGGTGTTGCCGGTCAGTTTGCAGAACTGTTGGAGGCATCGGGTGTGGATACCGTTAAGGAGTTCCGTCACCGCGTTCCTGCTAACCTTCACGCTAAGATGGTAGAGATTAACGACGAGAAGCACCTTTGCAAGCGTGTTCCTAGCGTAACCGAGCTGGAGAAGATGATAGCTCAGGCAAAGGAAATGGAAGTCGTTCTGACATACTAAATAATAAAAAAAAGAGCCGCATCCCTTGGGGGTGCGGCTCTTTTTTTGTTTCTTTGTAACCGTAAACCTTAAACACACAAATATGAAACGTTTTTTCCTTTCTGCACTGCTGTTGGGATCGGCCCTGCTGTCGCAGGCACAGATACAGACCAATGCAGGTGTGCAGGCGCTGATGAACCTGCAGCACGACATGAGTACCGATTTCTCGGATTTGAGCAATACCTATTTCGTACCTGACCATGTGGTGGAGTTTGATGCCCAGACCGGTAAGGGTAAGGTGGAGTGGAGCCGTTACCGTCTCACACCCCGCCAGGCTTTCAATACCAACGGTTACTGGCCGGTTCCTCTGGAGTCGCTGGACTTTCCTAATGGGGCCTATGACCAGAGCCCTCAGCTGAGCATGACCATCGACTTTGTAGATGCCCGTACTGCCCGCATCCGCATGCTCACCACCCCTATCGAACCCAAGAACGAGGATGCCACTGATGTGATGCTGGCCGGTGTGCCTGCATCGAACCGTCAGGCCTGGCAGATTCAGCAGGACGACAAGCGTATATTATATAAGAGTACCTACGGCCAGATTGAGATACAGAAGAACCCATGGCGCGTGGTGTTGCGTGACGGCAATGGCCGCAAGTTGACCGAGACCCGCCACATGCTGGACAATGACTCTACCCAGGTGAAGCTGTTGCCTTTCAGTTTCATCAAGCGCGGTTCGGACAATTCCCGCAGCATCAATCCGGTGTTCCTGCTCTCTCCGGGCGAGCGCATCTACGGTTGCGGTGAGTCGTTCACCTCATTGAATAAGGTAGGCCAGAAGGTACATCTGTTTGTGACCGACCCTCAGGGCCCTGAGACCGACGGCATGTACAAGCCTATTCCTTTCTTCTTCAGCAACCGCGGCTACGGTATGTTCATGCACACCTCGGCACCGGTGACAGCCGACTTCGGTGCATCGTATATCGGTGCCCAGCGCCTGTTCATGGGTGATGAGCAGATGGACTTCTTCGTGTTCTTCGGCGAGCCTAAGGACATTCTGGACGAGTACACCAACATCACCGGAAAGAGCCCGATGCTGCCATTGTGGACTTTCGGTACCTGGATGAGCCGTATCACCTACTTCTCTCAGGAGGAGGGTCTGGATATTGCCAAGAACCTGCGTGACAACCGCATTCCAAGCGATGTGATTCATTTCGATACCGGTTGGTTCAGCACCGACTGGCAGTGCGACTATCAGTTTGCCCCTGAGCGATTCTCTGACCCTGTGGGCATGCTGAAGCAGTTGAAGGACGACGGTTTCCATACCTGTCTGTGGCAGTTGCCTTACTTCACCCCAAAGAATAAGTTCTTCAACGAACTGGTGCAGAAGGATCTGTATGTGAAGAACAGTGTGGGCGGTATGCCATACGAGGATGTGGTACTGGATTTGTCAAACCCTGCCACCGTGAAGTGGTATCAGGAGAAGATTGGCAACCTGATTACCCAGGGTGTGGGTGCCATCAAGTGCGACTTTGGTGAGGCTGCTCCATTCAACGGTTTCTATCACAGCGGTAAGGGTGGTCTGTACGAGCACAACCTGTACCCGGTACGCTACAACAAGGCCCTTTGGGAAGCGGTGGATAAGTACAGCAATGGCGAAGGTGTAATCTGGGCCCGCAGTGCCTGGGCTGGCAGTCAGCGTTATCCGCTGCACTGGGGTGGCGATGCAGCCACTACCGATGTGGGCATGCTGGGTGACCTTCGTGGCGGTTTGAGCTTCGGCTTGTCAGGCTTCTCGTTCTGGAGCCACGATATGGGCGGCTTCGTTACCGAGAGCCCTGTAGATCTGTACAAGAGATGGTTGCCTTTCGGCTTCCTGTCCTCACATACCCGTTCACACGGAGCACCTCCTACCGAGCCATGGCTCATCAGCGAGGATTTCACCAATGCTTACCGTCAGGCAGCCGAGATGAAATATAAGCTGATGCCATACGTCTATGCACAGGCCAAGGACTGCACCGAGCGCGGTCTGCCAATGGTACGCGCCCTGTTTGTGGAGTTCCCTGACGATCCGGGTGCATGGCTGGTAGAGGATGAGTATATGTTCGGTGAGCAGATGCTGGTGGCTCCACTGCTGGAGAGCGGCAACGAGCGTTTGTGCTACCTGCCTCAGGGCAAGTGGATAGACTACCAGACCGGTAAGGTATATAACGGCGGCTACCAGACCATTCAGGCTGGTCCTATTCCTGCTGTCATCCTGGTTCGTGACGGTTCACTGATTCCACATGTACCGGTGGCACAGAGCACCAGCCAGATCAACTGGAACAAGATTGAGTGGAAGGCTTATAAGGCTTCGGCCAAGAAGTGTACCGGTCTGCTGTTCAAGCCAGGCGACAAGGAATTACAGAGAATAACCAAATAATTACCTCCGATTGTCATCCTGAGCGAAGCGAAGGATCTTACCTCGCAAGTATGCATTACCAGCAGGGAAAGGTACTTCGCTAGCGCTCAGAATGACACAAATTATAATAAGATATGAAATATAAGAGTTTTATAGCAGCCTTGACCCTGATGTCCGGCCTGACCGCTCAGGCACAGACTCATCAGTTCGACATCCAGGCACAGAAACTGGGTGCACCGGTGCAGTCCAACATGTACGGCATCTTCTTTGAGGATATCAACTTTGCAGCCGATGGCGGCCTGTATGCCGAGTTGGTCAAGAACCGCTCGTTCGAGTTCCCCTACGCCCTGCAGGGATGGAAACCTGCCGGAAAGGTAGAGGTGAGAACCGATAACCCTGCCTACGACCGCTGTCCTCATTATGCACGCATGTCCTATTCCGGCCACAAGGAGCACTGGACTGCCCTGGACAACGAGGGATTCTTTGGCATGGGTGTGAAGAAAGACAACGAGTACCGGTTTACCGTTACAGCCCGCGTACCTGAAGGCGGCACCGGTAAGATCCGCGTGCAGCTGGTGAATACCAAGAGCATGGGTGAGAACCATTTCCTGTCCGGCCCAAGAGAGGTGCAGGATATTGAAATCAGTTCAAAGGACTGGCAGAAATACACCATTACCCTGAAGCCTAACGAAACCTGCGAGCGTGCCAACCTTCGCATTCTGCTGGTGGGTAACACCACCGTGGATGTGGACCATGTATCCCTGTTCCCTAAGGATACCTTCAACGGCCATGAGAACGGCCTTCGCAAGGACCTGGCACAGGCACTGGCCGACCTGCATCCCGGCATCTTCCGCTTCCCTGGCGGTTGCATTGTAGAGGGTACCACCCTGGAGGAACGTTACAACTGGAAGAACAGTGTAGGTCCGGTAGAGAACCGTCCGCTGAACATGAACCGCTGGCTGGATACCTTCCCATACCGTCTGTATCCTGATTACTACCAGAGTTATGGCTTGGGCTTTTTCGAGTTCTTCCAGCTGAGCGAGGAGATTGGATCGGAGCCACTGCCTATCATCAGCTGTGGTCTGGCCTGCCAGTTCCAGAACAATGACATGAGCGCTCATCAGCCTGTAGAGGAGTTGCAGCCTTTCATCCAGGATGCCCTGGATCTGATAGAGTTTGCCAATGGCGATGTGACCACCACCTGGGGTAAGGTGCGTGCCGATATGGGTCATCCCGCACCGTTCAACCTGAAATATCTGGGTGTTGGCAATGAGCAGTGGGGTCCGGAATACCCTGAGCACCTGAAGCCATTTGTTGAGGCTATCCGCAAGGCCTATCCGGAGATTAAACTGGTAGGCAGTTCCGGCCCTAATTCCGAAGGAGACCAGTTTGATTACCTGTGGCCAGAGATGACCAAGTTGGGTGCCGACCTGGTGGACGAGCACTTCTACCGTCCGGCCGATTGGTTCCTGAAACAGGGCAACCGATACGATAACTACGACCGCAAGGGTCCTAAGGTATTTGCCGGCGAGTATGCTTGCCACATAGCAGGTGCCAAGTACAACCATTACTACCCAGCCTTGTTGGAGGCAGCCTTCATGACCGGTCTGGAACGTAATGCCGACATTGTTCACATGGCCACCTACGCACCGCTGTTTGCCCATGTAGAGGGATGGCAGTGGCGTCCGGATATGATATGGTACGATAACCTGCGTACAGCCCGCTCCTGCAGCTATTATGTGCAGCAGCTGTATTCCACCCACAAGGGTACTAATGTGCTTGACCTGAAGATGAACGGAAAGCCAGTGGCTGGTAATGATGATCAGGACGGACTGTTTGCCAGTGCCGTATACGATGCCAATACCGGTGAGTATATTGTAAAGGTAGCCAATACCAAGGCCGTTCCACAGCAGTTGTCGCTGAACTTCACCCTGAAGAAAAAGCAGGCACCGCTCAGCAGCGGTAAGGTGATAGAGCTGACCAGCAAGGACATGAAACTGGAGAATACCGTAGAGAATCCGAATGCAGTGAAACCTGCTGAGAAGACCATTGCGGTAACCGGAAATACGCTGGATGTAAGCATCCCAGCATCATCGTTCCAGGTGTATATCTTAAAATAAAATAAATGTCATCCTGAGCGTAGCGAAGGATCTTACTAAGCGAGAAAGATTCTTCACTTCGTTCAGAATGACAGAAGAACATAAAAAAGGCCGGACTGAAAAGCCCGGCCTTTTATTGTGTTAAGTATTTAATTACTTAATGAAATCGCAGCTGTTCAAGAACTTAGCAGATGCCTCCAAGCGATCCATCTGGATACCAGAAGTAGTATCCTCGATCTCGATGAAGTGATACTGCAAACCGTTAGCATAGAACTTCTCGAAGATCTTCTTGTAGTTGATCATACCAGAGTCGCCCAGGATGCAACGATCCTTGATGTGCAGAGCCTTGATGCGGTTAGCATACTTGGTCAGCATCTCAACAGGATCATTCTGACCCATTACGGTCCAGTAAATATCCATCTCCCAAACTACGTTCTCAGGAGTAGTGTTCTCCATCATAACGTCGATCAGCATCTTACCCTCCTTTGGACGAGTGAAGATATCACCCATCTGACGGTTCTGACCGCAGATACAGTACTCCATGTTGTGGTTGTGATAACCGAACTGCAAACCAGCAGCCTTTACAGAAGCACCGGTCAACTCCAGAATCTCAGAGAATGCCTTAACCTGATCCTCGGTGTCAACACCGGTAACAGGCATCATAGGCTGGATCAGATACTGGCAACCCAGAGTGTTGTGGTCCTCAGAGATGATCTTGAAGTCCTCAACAATCTTATCCTTCTTGCTGGTATCGAACTGGCCATCGCTACCGTCACGGGTCTCACGACCAGCAGCACCGCTGAACAGTGAAGGAGGATTAACGTGTGAGCTTACGATCTTCAAACCAGCGTCCTCGGTCATCTTCTTGAACTCAGTCAGCTCAACACCGTGGATCTTGCGGTCAGCTGGATCATAACCTGCCAACTCCAGATTCTTGATACCGAAAGAAGCAATCTTCTTCAGGTTAGCTGCCAAATCACCGTTGTACAGCTCATCACCCAGAGTGTAGATCTGCAAACCTAACTGCTTGTCACCAGTAGCTGCTGCTGCAGCTGCTGCTGGAGCTGCTGCTTCCTTAGAACCGCAGCCAGCCAATGCGCCCAATGAAAGAATTGAAGCGCTCTTAATAAAATCTCTTCTATCCATAATTATGTATAAATGTGTTAAACACGCTTTTCGGGACAAAATTACTACTATTTTTTTATAGTACATAAATTTAAGGCCAAAATGTTGATATTTTAACCCATTATGAGGGTGGAAAGGGAAAAAATTGTACCTTTGCGTATCCAATTAGGGATTTACTAAGGTATGGAGAGATTGTGGAACGGCAACTACCTGAAGGTGTGGACCGCTAACTTTATGATTTTTTTCTCGTTCATGTTGGTGACACCTCTATTGCCGCTTTATCTGAACGAAGCATTCGGGGCCAGTAAGGACACCATCGGTCTGGTGCTCTCGGGGTATGCCCTGACCATTCTGCTGGTACGTCCGTTCAGCGGTTATATGGTGGACAGTTTCCCCCGTAAGAAAGTCCTGATCATCTGCTATTTTCTGTTCTTTGCCATGTTTGCCGGCTATCTGCTGGCAGGCAGTCTGCTGCTGTTTGCTCTGGTACGTACCCTGCATGGTGCTCCGATGGGAGCCACCACGGTGGCCAACAGTACGGTGGCCATTGATGTGCTGCATCCCACCCGCAGAGCCGAGGGTATAGGATACTACGGATTGAGTAACAACTTGGCCACAGCCATTGCCCCTTCGGTGGGATTATACCTGTACCATTTGTGGCAGAACTACGATGTGCTGTTCGGCCTGTCGCTGGCCTGTGCCGGATTGGGACTGCTGATCAACAGCAGCGTGAAACTGAATAAGCGCGATATTGTACCCAATAAGGAACCGCTGTCGCTGGACCGTTTCCTGCTCACCATCGGTTGGAGTCAGGGCCTGTCACTGGCCTGCCTGTCGTTCAGTTACGGTGTGCTGTCTACCTATCTGGCCATTTACGGCAAGGAGGAACTGGGCATCACCACCGGTACCGGCCTGTTCTTTGCCATCCTGAGTATAGGTCTGATTATGTCACGACTGGTGGGAGCCCGCTCGCTGCGCAAGGGCAAGGTGGTGGAGAATGCCAGTTGGGGTATGAGCATCTCGGTGTTCGGCTACCTGCTGTTTGCTGCGGTGCATAACGAGATAGGCTATTACGGTGCGGCACTGATCATCGGATTGGGCAACGGACACATGTTTCCTGCCACCCAGACCATGTTCATCAATCTGGCTCCGAATAGTCAGCGCGGTACGGCCAACAGTACCCAGCTTACCGCTTGGGACATCGGCATGGGATTGGGAATTATCCTGGGAGGAATCTTCTCCGAGACCTGGGGATACGGTTCTGCCTTCTGGCTGGCCTTTGTGGTCAATGCCGTGGGTGTTATCTTCTTTTTTGCATACGCCCGTGGCCATTTCATACGTCATAAACTTCGATAAATAATTGATGTAAATCAAGAAAGTTGAACGTGTAATCATTTTTTATCCGATATAAACAACTGAATTTCTCAAAGTTTATATCTTTGCAAACATAATGATTTGTTTGGTGTAAAGTATAAAGAGAAAAAGATATCAAGGATATCCGAGAGGGATTTTAAAATTGATTAGTTTGACTTTGAAAGTGTTAATGAGCAATCTTTGTGAAAAGGTTGCTCATTTTTTATGAATTGATTAACTTTGTGCCGTCGAAAATAAATTTAACAAAAGTATAAGATGAAGAAACTGTTAGTTTGCCTTGTGGCAATTATCTCCGTGCTGAGTTTGCAGGCTCAGCCCATGAACCGTGCCAAGATTGATTCCATCATCCGGGCGCATTATACCAAAACCGAAGTGATGATTCCTATGCGTGACGGTGTGAAACTGTACACCGCTATCTATCAGCCTAAGGATCAGTCTTCCCAGCATCCTATTCTGATGCACCGTTCCCCATACAGCTGCAGCCCTTACGGCGACCAGATGACCATGGGTATCTATTCCAAGATTCACTTCTTTGAGAACAATTACGTGTTCGTTTATCAGGATGTGCGCGGCCGCTATCACAGCGAGGGCGAGTTTGTTCAGGTACGTCCGTTGAATAAGAACATCAAGGACAGAACCAGCAAGAAGGCGCTAAAGGACAAGGTGAACATTGATGAGGCTACCGATACTTACGATACCATCGAGTGGCTGCTGAAGAACGTGCAGAACAACAACGGTAACGTGGGTACCTGGGGTATCAGCTACGATGGCTTCTATGCTACCATGACTGCCAGCAGTGCACACCCTGCGCTGAAGGCCGTATCACCACAGGCTCCGGTAACCGACTGGTTCCGTGGCGATGACCGTCATCACAACGGTGCATTCACCTTCCTGCAGACCACCAACTTCCTGCCATCATTGGAAGGTGAGCGTCAGGGCCGTGGTGTGACACCTGACATTGTGAAGAACGATGTATATACCGATTACCTGAAGCTGGGTACCTTTGCCGATGCCGACAAGATGGTAGGTCCAACCGTAAAGATGTGGGTAGACATCAAGAACCATCCAAACTTCGATACATTCTGGCAGGAGCGCGATGCACGCCAGAGCTGTTTCAACCTGAAGCCTGCCATGCTGGTAGTGGGCGGTACCTACGACTCAGAGGACTGCTACGGAGCGTGGGGAACCTACGAGGCCATTAAGAAACAGTCTCCTGACACCGAGCTGTATCTGGCCTTCGGCCCTTGGTATCATGGCGGATGGAGCTCACGTGGCTACAACCACCTGGGTAATGTATACTTTGGCGAGGGCGTAAGCGCTTACTATCAGGACGAGATTGAGTGGCCATTCTTCCGTTATTATCTGGAAGGAAAGGGCGAGAAGCCAAACCGCATCAACATCTGCTATTCCGGCAGCAACAATTGGGAGAAGTTGACCGACTGGCCATTGGCTAATGTAAACTACACTCCATACTACCTGCACAAGGGTGGTACGCTGAACACCCAGGCTCCAACCGAGGCAAGCTCTAACACCAGCTATTACAGCGACCTGCAGCACCCAGTGCCATTCACCGGTAATCCGGTACGCAGCCGTACCACAGCCTATATGACCGATGACCAGCGTTTTGCCGAGGGCCGTCCAGACGTTATCACCTTCTGCTCTGACGTACTGACCGAGCCTGTCAAGTTGGGTGGTCCTATCGATGTGGAGCTGTTCACCAGCATGACCGGTACCGATGCCGACTTTGTGGTAAAGGTTATCGATGTATATCCAGAGAACTTCACCTATCCTAAGGAAGTGGCAGCACAGGTATCAGGCAACTATCCGATGAGCGGCTACGAGCTGATGGTACGTGGTGAGGTATTCCGCGGCCGTTACCGCAACAGTTTCGAGAAGCCTGAGGCATTCGTTCCAAATCAGGTTACACCGGTTAACTTCCGTCTGTATGACGTGGCTCACACCTTCCTGCCAGGCCATAAGATTATGGTTCAGATTCACAGCACCTGGTTCCCATTGGTGGACCGCAACCCACAGCAGTTCATTGATACCTACCACTGTACTGTAGATGATTTGAAGAACGAAACCATCAGTGTCTATCATCAGTCACAGGCCGCATCACGCGTTATTCTGCCTGTAATTAAATAAATCAATAATAGTGTCATCCTGAGTGAATCGAAGGATGACACTATTTATTTGGGGGCTACGCTTTGAATAACAGAAAAATGGAAACAATTAATCTTAAGAATTTATCCATAGGCTACAAGCATAAGTCTTCGGTAAAGGTAGTTGCCGAAGGCATAAACGCATCTCTGCATGGAGGCGAACTGACCTGTCTGGTAGGAGTAAACGGTATTGGCAAATCCACCCTGTTGCGCACCCTGAGTGCCTTCATCCCGCCCGTTTCAGGACAGGTCACTCTGCTTCAGAAACCTTTGGAGAGCTATACCGACAAGGATCTGGCCAAGGTGATAGGTGTGGTACTGACCGATAAGCTGGACGTACAGAATCTGAGCGTGGATGAACTGGTAGGACTGGGAAGAAGTCCCTATACCGGTTTCTGGGGCACGTTGTCGGACGAGGATAAAACCATTGTGCAGGATGCCATCAATCAGGTAGGCATACAGAAACTGCAGGGCCGCATGGTGCAGACCCTCAGTGACGGAGAGCGCCAGAAGGTGATGATAGCCAAGGCGCTGGCTCAGCAGACGCCCATTATTTTCCTGGACGAGCCTACAGCCTTTCTGGATTATCCCAGCAAGGTGGAGCTGATGCTGCTGCTGGCCAAGCTGGCCCATACCATGGGCAAGACCGTATTCCTGTCCACCCACGATTTGGAGATAGCCCTTCAGTTGGCCGATAAGGTATGGCTGATGGAGCCCAACCGTTTGAACATAGGAACCCCACAGGAACTGCAAAGAGACGGTAGCCTGCAGCGTGCCTTTGGACGGCAGGGAATAACCTTTACTGAGTCAGAAGGCACCTTACGGATCACCATCAATAGTGCTAAAACTCACCTCTGCTAACTCCTGTAAAATAAGAAAAAGTTAATATATAGCAACTTAGCTAAGGTGTAAAAACTCACCTGTAATTCTTCGTAGATTAGGCTTAAATTACTAATTTTGCATATTAGTACACGAGTTTTATGATATGAAAAGAACCTTTTGGCTATTAGTTGCTATATTTTTATTGTTTGTGGCCTGTAGTGGATGTTCTTCCCGCAGAGTCAACACCCGTTTCCAGCAAGTGTATGGATTGCTGAATACCGCTCCAGACAGTGCCCTTTCCCTTTTGGAAGGGGTGGACCGGTTAAGTCTTTCTGAAAAAGACCATGCCGTTTATTCCCTGCTTTACACCATCGCTCAGGACAAGAGCGGATGGGATGTAGATTCCGATTCCCTGATAGGTATAGCCTACAGCTATTTTAAGGGCCGTGAGCAAGATTCCCTTTATGCCAAGTGCCAGTATTATATGGGAAAGTATTACCTGCTGAATGACAGTACCCGAATGGCAGAGGAGTGTTTCACCAATGCCATACGGGTGTCCAAGAAAACTGAGGATTATTATACCGCATATCTGGCATTGGAAAAACTAAGCAAATCTTTAAATGGTAGTGATCCTAAAGCTGCTATGAACTATGCAAAAGAAGCTTATCAGATTTTTGCCGATAAATTCAATGATAATCTTTCTAATCGATTCTTTTTATTACTGGGGATAAGCAATAGTTTTAGTCTTGCGGCGGAGATAGATTCAGCCCGTAATTACTTGAATCAGGCTTTGAGTTGTGCTCAAGAATCGGGTGATGCAGAACTGCTAAGCAGCGCGTATCAATCATTATCAATAATCATGAGGAAACAGGAAAAGAATGATTCCGCACTGATTTATTCAAAATACTCTTGGGATATTGCACCCAGAAAAGATTATTCTTTAGCATCCAATTTGGCATACGCTTATCTTATAGCAGATTCTGTAACTCAAAGCATGGATATTTTAACTCAACTTTGTCAGGTTAAAAATTCCAAGATTCGGCGAGGGGCCTATCAATTATTGACAGAGTGCGCATTCCGTACCGGTAATCTTCATAAAGCTTGGGAATATACAGATTCCACTCTTTCTATTTATCGTCAAACGCATGAATCTGCGTTAAAGGATAGAACAGCTTATTTTCAGGCCAATAGTCAGAAAATTGTGGTATTGGAATCAATGAAAAGGGAGCAGGAAAGACAAAGATACACATATTTGATTTCTGTCTTGACATTGGTATTCATTTTACTGCTTTTGGCTTTTATTTATAGAAGCAGAACCCTTCTTTATCGGAGCAGAGCGCTTGAAGTAGAGAAAGAAAAGGAAATAGAAATGATACAATATCAAGCAGAAAAAGAAAAGCAGGAATTATGTTTGCAGCAAAAAGAAGAGCAAATAAAAATGTTGAAAACTTACATTAGTTCCATAGTGAATTTGAAGAATAGGATACAGGATGCTTGGAAAGAAGAAAAGCGTGATGTCTTTATTGATGATGCCCTATGGTTGGAAGTTGAGAAGTTTCTCAATAGCGTGGAGTCCAATTTTGTAATCCGTTTAAAGAAAGTCCACCCGGATTTAACCCAGATTGATCTCATATTCTGTATGTTGTTACGATTGGGATTCTGCATAAAGGATTTAGCTGAAATATATGCTATTTCAGAGGATTCTTTGAAACAGAAGCAGAGAAAGTTTAAGCATAAATTGGGATTGAATGATTCGTCAGTTTCGTTGAGAAAATACTTGCAAAACTTCTAAAATAATGGCTAAAATAGGTAAAAACTCACCTTTTGTTTACTTTGTAGGGGGTAAATTGTTGATATATAGCCGTATATGAAAATATAAAAAACTCACCTTAATGAGGTGTGGTTTATAGTATTTTTGCTATAACTTTGCATTGTCAAATTTTAAATATTTGTAAAATGAAAAAAAGGAATAGTTTTAGCATTTGCAATGCTCTTGACAGCATGGCATCCTGTGTCTGCATCAATTATTGATTTAGGAATTGATGTTGAAAACGAACATCAGTCAAAGAATGGTGCAAGAAGTGTCACACCATCTGTACAAGTTGAGGCCTTTAATGATGTGCTTAGTATTGATGTCAATAGGTGTTTGGGGAATGTCCAAGTTTCTGTTATGGCCATTGATAGAAGTTCCAGTATCTCCAACACCTATTATATAAATGGGCATAATGTTATCTGCCTGGATTTTACCGGTTATTCGGAAGGCCTTTACCAGATGACTGTAACCCTAGGAAATGGAGACGTTTATTTAGGCAGTTTTAGAATAGAGTGAACCCTGTCTTGTTTTGGTACAGTTACTATTTCCATGTCAAAAATCAAATACGGAAATCATTGTAGTTTTACAAAATGAATAAACATTTATTATCATCAGCGGTAGTATCAGTCACATTAGCACTGTATTCAATGCTAATATCCTGCGCAGGTCAGGATAAAAGTCATCAATTATGGAATATAGACACCGATGAGAGTTACCCCACTAAGATTCTGGACTACCAGGAGCTTGGTTCTGTAAGTTATGTCCCATTGGAAACCGATTCCGTAGTCTACGATTCCAGCCGTCTTCCCGATTATTCCAGTTCCCGTTATTTAGGCTACATTGATAATGCGAGTGGAAATGTTATCCTGTTTGACGCTTTGACTGGAGAGAGGAAGATCTCGTTCAACAGGAAGGGAACCGGTCCAGAGGAGTACCTTATGGCAGGATCGTTA
>JAZQPA010000120.1:0-2474 GCA_045628125.1 Bacteroidaceae bacterium | reverse complement strand
ATAACCGATAATAAAGCAAAGTCAAAAAAAGGAAAGTCCCAAATCCTCTTTTATCCTTTCTCCTTTTTACACTGCAAACTTAATGTCCCCATGTCACACGCTGGATCAGTCCCCATGTCACTGTCCGTTGTCAAAAAACGAAGGAAGGCCTCACGGTCTTCCTTCGCTCCATAACATTCATCAATAAGTATAACTCATTATCAAAGCATCTGCCTTGTACAGGCCCTGTTATTAAATTACACACTACAAAGGTACCCCAATTGGGGGTAAGCTCCAAATTTATTTCGCACTTTTTCGATTTAAAAAAGGAAAAATTGAAAATTTTAAGGAAAATTTGAACACTGCATGGAAATTTTCTCCTGTTTACACGGTTTTTTCCGCCCATATTTTCCCCACAAAGTGTAACCAAATCGGAATAATTTCTGTAACTTTGCGCCCCGAAACACATTATTATATTTAAGAGAGTATGAAAAAACTGTTTATTGCCGCTATGGCAATGGCTTGTGCCTCTCAGATGAGCGCACAAACTGCACTGTCGGACGAACTGGCATTCCGCATCAAGAACGAGGCGTTTGCTAATTCACAGATCGACGAACTGGCAGAGTATATGACCGACTTGCTGGGCCCACGTTTGGCTGCTTCTCAGGGTAAGTTGCGTTCTGAGGAACTGGTAGCTAAGAAGATGACCGAGATGGGTCTGTCGAACGCACGCATCGAGCGCGCTACTGATTTCAACAAGGGCGGTTGGGATAACACCAAGAACTATGTGGCTATGACCGCTCCTTACTACTGCAGCTTTGCAGCTAATCCTCGTGCATGGTCAGGCAGCACCAAGGGCCTGGTTAAGGCTGAGGTGGTGTATGTGGATGCACTGAACAGCGAGGCTGATTTGGAGAAATATCGCGGTAAGATGGGCGGTAAGATTGTGCTGCTGCCTGTAACCCAGACTTATACTATCTCATTCGCTCCACTGGCTACACGCCTGAGCGACCAGCAGTTGCTGGAAATGGAGACCGACAGCCGTGCTGCCATCAGCGGTGCTGCTGCACGTCCTGCTTACGACCGTGCGGCAATGCTGAAGCTGCGCGAGGTTCAGAACAAGTTCACCGCTATGCTGAAGAGCGAGGGTGCTCTGGCTGTGATCCGCACCAGCGGTACTTTCAATGTAACCAGCGGTACCGGTGTTTCTTATAAGATTGGCGATCCAGAGCCTCTGCCTGAAATCACCCTGCCTTTGGAGGACGGTGGCCGTATGGCTCGTCTGCTGAAGCGTGGCGAGAAGGTGGAGATGGAGATGGACGTTCAGAACGTATTCACCAACAATGCTCAGATCAACAACGTGGTAGCTGAGATTCCGGGTACTGATCCTAAGCTGAAGAACGAGGTGGTTCTGGTAGGTGCTCATCTGGATTCATGGCATGGCGGTACCGGTGGTGCTGACAACTCATCCGGCTGTATGGTTATGATGGAGGCGCTGCGCATCATCAAGGCACTGGGCATCAGTCCTCGCCGTACCATCCGTGTTGCCCTGTGGGGTGGCGAGGAGCAGGGTCTGTATGGCTCTCGCGGTTACCTGGAGAACAACCTGTATACTTACGATAAGGATAAGAAGTTGCCTGGTTATGACAACTTTGCACTGTACCTGAACATGGACAACGGTTCCGGCCGCTTCCGTGGTATCTACTTGGAGCAGAACGATTTGGCTGTTCCTTATTTCAAGACTTGGGGTAAGGCTATCGAGTCACTGGGCTTCAAGACCGTATCACTGCGCAAGACCGGTTCTACCGACCACGTAACTTTCGACCAGATTGGTCTGCCTGCTTATCAGTTCATTCAGGACCGTCTGGAGTACAGCCGTACCTATCACACCAACATGGATACTTACGAGCGTCTGTCGCTGGATGACCTGAAGATTGATGCCGCTATGGTGGCATGGCTGGCACTGAGCGCTGCTCAGGATAACGACCGCGTGCCTTTCAAGCCAGGTCTGCCTAAGAAGGGTACCAAACCTTTGTACTAATCATTCCACCCGGTGCTGCGGTGCCGGGGGAAAATAAATAACATCAACATGAAGAAATTTTTTATTGCCGCTATGGCAATGGCTTGTGCCTCACAGATGAGCGCACAGACTGCACTGTCAGAAGATCTGGCTTTCCGCATCAAGAGCGAGGCTTTTGCCAACTCTCAGATTGAGGAACTGTCAGTGTACATGACCGACCTGCTGGGTCCACGTTTGGCTGCATCTCAGGGTAAGTTGCGCTCTGAGGAGCTGGTTATGAAGAAGATGACCGAACTGGGTCTGTCAAACTCACGCATCGAGCGTGCCACCGACTTTGATAAGGGTGGTTGGGACAACGAGAAGAATTATGTGGCTATGACCGCTCCTTACTACTGCAGCTTTGCAGCGAATCCTAAGGCATGGTCAGGCAGCACCAACGGTCTGGTAAAAGGCGAGGTGATTTACGTAGAGGCAC
>JAZQPA010000119.1:0-3481 GCA_045628125.1 Bacteroidaceae bacterium | reverse complement strand
GACAAAGAAAAACGAAACAAAAAGAAATCCACCGCACGCGTCGTCGCTAAAAAATATTCACAAAAACAGGTCGCTGCGGAACTCGCATCTTCGATGCTCAAACAGTCCTCGCTTTTCTCCTGTTTTTCCAAATATTTTTCTATACGCTCCTTTGGCTATCGCGGAACTAACGGACTGTCAACTGTAAGAACTGTAAGAGCAACGAGCGAAGCAAAGTTGCGGAAATTGTCGCAAGGCCCGCGATAGGGTAGAGAGCCGTTAAGAAAATGTTGAGAGAGTGAGGGAACAGCGAGGACTGTCTGAGCGTAGAGAAACGAAGCGAGTTCCGCAGCGCCGAACGATGAGACATTTTTAGGCGAACGACCGTGCGGTGAATTTCTTTGCTTATCTTTCTTGTTTCATGACAAGAAAGTAAGAGCCCCCGCGGCTAGAGCGGCCCCCCCAGCTGGCAGCAGAAATTCCCCGCGTCTCGAGCGAAAAAAAGGTAGGCCGAAACCTACCTTTACTCAAAATATCCTAAAGTTTATTTAAACTTCTTTTTTCTGGAATATTTTATATCCCAGAAAAGCAATAGTTATACTCATTACCGGACTAATAATACAAAACAGGCAATACGGGAAATACACCATAGTCGGAATTCCCAGAATTGTCGACTGCGTCATACCACACGTACTCCATGGAATCAGAGGAGAGGTAGCCGTAGCTGAATCCTCTATCGCACGACTCATCAGGCGTCCCTCATACCCCTGGCTGGTATACATCTTCTTGAAGATGTTACTCGTCAGGATAATACTCAGGAACTGGTCAGCCACCGTACAGTTCATGCAGATACCGGTCGCTACAGTCGAAGCCACCAGACTGGTTCTTTTGCGGGTAAAGGCAGTCAGCAACTTACCCATATCCTCCAGCATACCGCTGGCCGACATACAGCCACCGAAACACATCGCACACAGAATCAGCCAGATGGTATCCAGCATGCCCGCCATACCGCGACTGGAAATCAGGTCGTTGATAGTAGCATTACCCGAATCGATATTCGTGCTGGTGTACATGCTCTGCAGCACACCCCGGAGAATACTCTCGGCACTCATGCTCTCCAGACCCGAAATCTGAGTCAGCACCTCAGGCTGGAAAATCACAGCCGCAATGGCACCCATCAATGTACTCAGGAACAGCACCATGATCGAAGGCATCTTTCTGTAAATCAGCAGACCGGTCAGCACAGGAACCAGCATTAGCCATGGACTCAGGTTGAATGTCTTGTCCAGCACCTCGGTGTATTCGCCCACCTGAGCCACCGTACTTGGCTCGTGAGTGATTCCCACAATGCCGAACACCAGCAGACAGATGATGACAGTAGGAACGGTGGTAATCATCATGTAACGGATGTGCTTGAACAATGGCACATCGCTCATGCTGGCCGCCAGAACCGTGGTATCGCTCAGAGGCGACATCTTATCGCCAAAATACGCTCCCGAGATGATGGCACCCGCTATCCATCCGTGACTGAAACCCAGGGCCTCGCCAATACCGATCAGCGCCACACCCACGGTGGCGATAGTGGTCCAGCTGCTGCCCACCATCAGCGAGACGATGGCACAGATCACACAGGTGCAGATCAGGAACAGGTTAGGGTTGATGATGTGGATGCCGTAATAAATCAGCTCGGGAACAATGCCGCTCACCATCCACACACCCGAGAGGGCTCCGATGAAAATCAGGATGATGATGGCCGAGCCAATCTTGCCGATGTTGTCGCAGATCACCTGCTCGTAATCGGCAAAGACCTGTTTGCCGTTCTTTAGTCGGGCCAGCAGAAAGCACACGCCCGATGCCAGCAGCAATGCGGTCTGGCTTCCACCCGAAAGGGCATCACTTCCGTACAGGCGGATCACGATGGTCAGAAAGCACACCAGCACCAGCACGGGAATAAATGCAAAAAATCCTTTTTTAATGTCTTCGTTCATAATACTCTTTTATACTTGTTTCCGCTCCCTCTTTGTCATGTTGAGCGGAGCGAAACATCTTTCCGAGCGAGTATGAAAATCATCACTTATTCAGCAAGATTCTTCGCTGCATTTCATTACGCTCAGAATGACATTGGAAAATCATTTGCAAATTTAATACTTTTACTCACATTTTGTCCTATTTTATTTAAAAATAGAGTAACTTTGTAGCAAAACAAAACAAAACACAATTCATGAGAACTATTTTTACCCTTATCGCTTTGACGATGAGTGTCATGCTCTATGCACAGGACCAGCGTGCAGAGGTGACTTTCCAGACCAACAAAGGTACCATTGTGGTGGAACTGTACAACGAAACCCCACAGCATCGTGACAATTTCCTCAAGAACGTAAAGGACAAGTTTTACAATGGTGTCCTGTTCCATCGTGTCATCAAGGATTTTATGATTCAGGCGGGCGATCCTGACAGCAAGAAGGCTACCAAGGGGCAGCTTCTGGGCGATGGTGCCGAGACCAAGCAGGTGCCTATCGAGGTGCGCATGCCTAAGTATTTCCACAAGCGTGGTGCCCTGGCTGCTGCCCGTGAAGGCGACCGCTCGAATCCGTTGCGCAACAGCTCGCAGTATCAGTTCTACATCGTCTGGGGTAAGACTTTCGATGACGAGGCTATCGAGGCTCAGCAGAAGCGTATCGACACCAGCACCAATGGCGTTTACAAACTGACCAAGGAGCAGAAAGAGGTGTACAAGAACGTGGGTGGAACTCCTCATCTGGATGGTAGCTATACTGTCTTTGGCGAGGTGACCAAGGGCCTGGAGATTGTGGACGTGATTCAGAATGTGGAGACCGATAAGAACGACCGCCCTGTGGATGACGTGAAGATTCTGAGTGCCAAGATTACTCGTAAATATAAGGTGGCTAAGAGCAAGAACCCTGTGTTCCCGGGTTGGTATGCCGACCCAGAGGGCGCTTTCTTCGAGGGACAGTACTGGGTTTATCCAACCCTCTCATGGCCTTATGGCGATGCGGTTATCCAGGGCAACCAGGATTTGAACCGTCAGACCATTGCCGGCTGGCGCGAGTATAACATCCAGACTTACATGGATGCTTTCTCTTCTAAAGACTTGAAACACTGGACCAAACACTCCAAGGTGCTGAGCATGGAGAATGTGCCTTGGCTGCAGTTCTCATTGTGGGCTCCTGCCATCATCGAGCGTAACGGCACCTACTACCTGTACTTTGGTGGCAACGATGTTCACGAGGGTGAGATTGGTGGTATCGGTGTGGCTACAGCCGATAATCCTGCCGGTCCTTTCAAGGACGCTTTGGGCAAGCCGCTGATCGGTACCATCGAGAATGGTGCTCAGCCTATCGACCAGTTCGTGTTCCGCGATGACGATGGCCAGTACTACATGTTCTATGGCGGTTGGGGTCATTGCAACATCGTCAAGATGGGTGACGACCTGAAGAGCATTGTTCCATTCGAGGACGGCACCATGTTCAAGGAGGTTACT
>JAZQPA010000118.1:0-9273 GCA_045628125.1 Bacteroidaceae bacterium | reverse complement strand
GATGACAGGCAGGTTCTTTAAAGGAAAGTCTTTTTTTACGATATAGAAAATGAATACAAACAGCAATAAAGTATTGACGCTCATTCTTACCCACATGTTCCATGTAGCAGGCAACTCTTGGCTTATGCTGAACAGCACCAGGGCAATGAGAACGTAAATGCTGATACTTTTCATGTCATAGTTGATCGGGTATTTTTTCTGCCCCACAAAGTACGACAGGCACATGGCTGTAGCATATCCGGCAAATCCTCCCCAAGCACAGGCAATATAGCCTAATTGAGGGACGAAAATGACATTTACAGCAATAAGGACTGCACAGCCGGCCAGAGAGAAAATTGCTCCCCATTTGGTCTCGTCAATCAGTTTATACCAGAAACTCAAGTTAAAGTAGATACCCATCATGATTTCTGCTGCCATGACGATAGGGATAACCCTCAGTCCTTCCCAATAGTCGGAACCAATCAGGTATTTCAGGATATCCATGTAGAACACAACACACAGGAAAGCCAAAAGGGTGAAGATGATAAAGAACTTCATGGCCTGGGCATACATCACCTTGGAATCTTTTTCTTTCGACTTTCCGAAGACAATGGGCTCGTAGGCAAACCGGAAGGCCTGAGTAATCATGGCCATAATCATGGCAATCTTACTGGCAGCTCCGTAGATTCCTAATTGCACGCTTCCATCTTCAGGACGAAGATAAGGAAACAGAATCTTATCTGCTGTCTGGTTGAGAATTCCGGCTAAGCCCAAGACAACCAATGGGGCAGAATAGGTTAGCATTCTTTTCCACAATGACGTGTTGAATTTCCAGTTATGCGCTGTTATCTCTGGCCACAGCCATACCGTAATGCTGGCTGTACATAACAGATTTACACCAAAGGCATAACCTACACCGATACCAGGGCGGTAAATCTGGCCAATGATGTCGGGGTAAAGTTCATACAGGTCAGGGAACCATACAAAATAGCACAGATTAAGCAGAATGTTCATGATGATGAACAGGAGCTTTAATGAGGCAAATTTGATGGCTCTTTTCTGATAACGCAAATAAGCGAAAGGAATGGCCTGAAACGCATCAATGGCCACACAGCAAAACATCATGCCGATGTACTCCGGATGTTGCTCATAACCCATGCAGCCTGCAATAGGATTCAGGAATGTGAGCACGATGATGACAAACAAGAGGCTGGTCATGCCCACGGACATGAGGGTAGTGCTGTAAACCTCCATGGGCTTCTCTCCCTCTTTGTTGGCAAAGCGGAAGAAGGTGGTCTCCATGCCGTATGTCAGCAACACCATCAGTAATGCCACATAGGCGTAGACATTGGTTATAATGCCATATCCACCTGAGGCAGCTGACAGTTTTGCTGTATAGATAGGAACTAAAAGATAGTTCAAAAAACGGCCGATAATGCTACTCAGACCGTAAATAGCCGTATCTTTGGCTAGCGATTTTAATCCTGCCATATCTTAACGCATTGAAAGGGCCTTATTCTCGGCTGCTTCCATGATCTCACGTTCACCAGGTCCTTTATCATTTATGCCACAAAGATGCAGTATGCCGTGAATGATTACACGGTGAAGTTCATCCTCGTAGGCACACTTCAGTCCTTCTGCATTAGTTCTGACGGTATCCAGCGAGATAAACAGGTCGCCGCTGATCGTATCGTCCTCGCTGTAATCAAAGGTAATGATATCGGTATAGTAATCGTGCTGGAGATACTGACGGTTTACTTCCAATATCTTTTCATCATCCACGAAGATGTAAGCAATCTCACCCACTTTCATACCGTAGGTATCTGCCACTTGCTTGATCCAGCGACTTGTCTCTCTTTTCTTAATGGATGGCATCTTAACGCCATCGGTCTGATAACTGATCATTTTTCTTAAATTATAATTTAGCCGAACAGATTGGGCATTCCGTCATCCAGGTATCCGTTCTGGATGCTTCTTCCCAAATGTTTGTAAGCCAGTTCTGTAACCACTCTACCTCTTGGGGTGCGTTTCAGGAAACCCTCCTGGATAAGATAGGGCTCATAAACCTCCTCAACCGTTCCGGCATCCTCTCCCAATGCTGTGGCTATGGTGCTGATGCCCACCGGACCGCCACGGAACTTGTCGATAAGTGTCAATAAGATCTTGTTGTCAATCTCATCCAATCCGTAGGTATCAATATTCAGTGCCTCAAGAGCAAATTTTGCTATTTCCACATCAATACGTCCGTTGCCTTTAACCTGTGCAAAGTCGCGTACACGTCTCAGCAATGCGTTGGCAATACGGGGCGTGCCTCGGCTTCGTCGGGCAATCTCACCTGCTGCCTTACTGTCTATTGGCACACGAAGAATGTTTGCCGAACGGGTGACAATCCGCTTCAGGGTCTCTGCCTCGTAATACTGCAGATGCATGTTGATACCGAAGCGTGCACGCAATGGCGATGTCAGCAGACCGCTACGGGTGGTAGCGCCCACCAGAGTAAACGGATTCAGGTCAATCTGGATGCTTCGTGCCGAAGGTCCTTTGTCGATCAGGATGTCAATCCGGTAATCCTCCATGGCACTGTACAGGTATTCCTCCACCACAGGCTGCAGACGGTGAATCTCGTCAATGAAGAGCACATCGTTCGGTTCCAGTGAGGTCAGCAATCCGGCCAGATCACCGGGCTTGTCCAATACCGGTCCTGACGAAATCTTAAAGCCTACACCCAACTCATTAGCAATAATCTGGCTCAATGTGGTTTTACCCAGTCCTGGAGGGCCATGGAGCAGGGTGTGATCCAGTGGCTCGCCACGCATTTTGGCAGCCTGAACGAATATGCGCAGGTTATCCACCACCTTCTGCTGACCGGTAAAGTCATCAAAGGATAACGGGCGGAGCGCATTCTCAAATTCACGATCGCTCTGGTTCTGCTGTTCTCTTATGTTGAAATCCATTTATTTAATCTTTCATTAGTTCCAATGCCCGTTTCAGGGTATTATCCATCTCACAGATTACGTGATAGTATTCACTCATATCCCATAAGTCTCTAGCTATCAGTGCCTTCAACTGCAGGTCAATGTAGTATTTCGATTTGTCATAATCTTCCTGATTGAATTCCGCATTCATTGTCTTGCCTACTGTCTTAAGCAATTCCAGCAGTTCATTGTCCACCTGGAAATTCTTCTGGAAAGTCTCAAAAGATGGATAGGTGTTACGTAATTGCTCGCGATGTCCATCAATGTATTTCAGGGTGGTCTGAACAAATGCACTGCTGCGTAACAGGGCCCGGTGGTAAGGGGTGGTACGGGTGGTGTCGATAGGCACGAACTCGTCAGGTATGATGCCGCCACCGCCATAAACTGTTCTTCCCTTAACCAGGGTTTTGTATTTCAGCGAATCGGCTACGTGAATGCTGTCTGCACTGTTCAGCTCACCGTGCTCCAGACGGTTCACAATATCCATGCGGTAGGAATCGCCATCACCCTTCTCGTAAGGCTTTTGAATGCAGCGTCCTGCTGGAGTATAATAGCGTGCAGTGGTAAGTCGAATCATACTGCCATCCGGCAAATCGATAGGTCGCTGTACCAATCCCTTACCGAAGGTTCTGCGTCCCACGATGAGCGCACGGTCATAATCCTGCATGGCACCCGTTACAATCTCAGCCGCTGAGGCTGTATTCTGATTGACCAGGATGGTTAGCGGCATATCCTGCAGAATGGACATGCTGTGCGATTTCAGTTCCTGTTTCTTCTGGTTCAACCCCTCGGTATAAACCACCAGGCTACCGGGTTTCAGGAAGAAACTGGCCACATTGACCGAGGCATGCAGATATCCTCCACCATTATCCTGCAGGTCCAGAATCAGTTTCTGCATACCTTCATCCTTCAGTTTGGCAATGGCTAATACACATTCTTCCTCGGTGGTGTTTCCAAAACTGCCGATACGGATATAACCGATAGTTGGGGTGACCATGAACGCCGCATCCAGGGTGGTGACCGGAATCTTGTCTCTTACAACGGTGAATACCAGTTGTCCTGGTACATTGCGACGCACTACGCCCAGTTTTACTTTGCTGTTCTTTGGGCCCCTCAGGCGCTTCATGATCTCGTCCTGAGACATTTTCACACCCGCAATGGCTGTATCGTTTACGGCTACAATACGGTCTCCAGCCAGAATTCCCACTTTCTCGCTGGGACCTTTGCTGACCGGCTGAATAACCATCAGGGTATCCTCAACCATGTTGAATTGAACGCCAATACCCTCGAAATTGCCTACCAACGGCTCATTCAGTTTCTTGACTTCCGCAGCGGTAGAGTAGGAGGAATGAGGGTCCAGTTCCTTAAGCATGCCACGGATGGCATCCTCAACCAGTTTCTCTTCATTAACCGAGTCTACATACAACTGGGTGATAGCAAACTCTGCAGTCTGCAACTTGCGTAACTGATCCTCGTTAAACCGGAGCTGACGCTGCTGTGCAAACAGAAAAGTTGGCAATAGCAAAAATAGAAGGGCTGATAGTCGTGCAATCATTGTTTATTCTTCATTTTTTACAGGAAGTGTGAGTCCCTTGGGTAAGAATCGCGATACGTCTTTTCCGTAGCTGTACAGTTCACGTACCACACTGCTACTTACGCTGGTTAACTGTGCTTCGGTGTAAAGCAGTAGGGTCTCCACTCCTGAAATCTGCCGGTTAATATCGGCAATGGTCTCTTCGTATTCAAAGTCTTTGACGCTACGGATACCTCTGACGATAAAATCTGCATTCTGCTCTTTGGCAAAATCCATGGTCAAGGTTTCGTAAGCCATCACTTTTACCCGTGGCTCGTGTGCGTACAGCTTCTGGATCATCTCCTGACGGTCCTTGGCCGAAAACAGGGTTCTTTTACTCTCGTTCACACCGATACCGATAATCACCTCGTCCATGAACTTCAGTGTTCGGTTCACCACGCTTTCGTGCCCAACAGTAAATGGGTCGAAAGTGCCCGGAAATAGGGCAATTCTCTTTTTCATTTCAGCTAATATTCAAAATCTTCCGGCCGGTCCTCTTCTACCACCAGATTATCGATGATAAATTGCTGTCTTTCCTTGGTGTTTTTACCCATATAGTATTCCAGCAACTCCTTTACTAAATCGTTCTTGCTCAAGGTCACCTGCTCCAAACGGATGTCCTCGCCGATGAAACCCTGGAACTCATCCGGAGAGATCTCACCCAAACCTTTGAATCGGGTAATCTCCGGATTAGGACTGAGCTTCTCGATGGCCTTTAGGCGTTCTTCATCACTATAGCAGTAAATGGTCTCGTATTCACTGCGACCTTCACTGTGCTTTTTCTTCTTGCCGCTTTCCTTCTCTTCCTTCTTGGACTTTTTCTTCTTATTTCGCACACGGAACAGCGGAGTCTGAAGTATGTAAACATGGCCTTTCTTGATCAGGTCAGGGAAGAACTGCAGGAAGAAGGTAATCATCAGCAGTCGGATGTGCATACCGTCCACATCGGCATCGGTAGCCACAATGACTTTATTATAACGCAAGCCTTCCAGACCGTCTTCAATATTCAATGCGGCCTGAAGCAGATTAAACTCCTCATTCTCGTATACAATCTTCTTGGTCAGACCGAAAGTATTCAGCGGTTTACCACGCAATGAGAATACAGCCTGAGTCTCCACATCACGGCTCTTGGTAATACTTCCACTGGCTGAAAGTCCCTCGGTAATGAAAATGCAACTGTCCTCCTTACGGTCTCCCTTGGCATCGTTCAGGTGGATGTGGCAGTCACGCAACTTGCTGTTGTGCAGGTTGGCTTTCTTGGCTCTCTCGCGTGCCAGTTTAGCAATTCCGGCCATGGCTTTACGGTCGTGCTCGCTGTCTGCAATCTTGGTCTGCATGGCCTCCACAACTGTCGGATTCTTGTGCATGTAGTTGTCCACTTCAGTCTTGATGAAGTCGCCTACATATTTGTTCACACTGATTCCGCCCTCAGGTTCCATGGTCAGCGAACCCAGCTTAATCTTGGTCTGACTCTCGAACTGTGGTTCCTGTACATTGATGGCGATAGCTGCCACCATACCGTTACGGATATCCACCGGTTCCCAGTTCTTTCCGAAGAATTCCTTGATGGTTCTTCCGATATGCTCCTTGAAAGCAGCCTGATGAGTACCACCCAGTGGGGTGTACTGTCCGTTTACGAAACTGTAGTATTCCTCACCGTTCTGCTTGGCATGGGTAAAGGCTATCTCGATATCCTCGCCCTTCAGGTGAACGATAGGATACAGTTCCTCGCTATCCATCTTATCCTTCAGCAGATCCTCCAGACCGTTGCGTGACAGGATACGGCGACCGTTGTACATGATGGTCAGACCGGTATTCAGGTAGGTATAGTTACGCAGCAGGTTCTCCACAAACTCGTTGTGGAAACTGTAGTGCTTGAAAAGCGTGTTGTCCGGTTCAAAGAAAATATAAGTACCGTTCTCGTCTTGTGTCGGTTCGGTTACATCGCTCTGAAGCACACCCTTCTTGAAGGTTGCCTTGCGAACCTGTCCGTCGCGGTAGCTGTGCACCTCAAACTGAGTGCTCAGGGCATTGACCGCTTTGGCACCCACACCGTTCAGACCCACACTTTTCTTGAATGCCTTGGAATCATACTTACCACCGGTGTTCAGCATGCTGACTGCTTCAATCAGCTTACCCTGGGGAATGCCGCGGCCATAGTCGCGCACACCTACACGAAGGTTGTCCTCGATGGTGATTTCAATGCGTTTTCCGGCATTCATCTTGAATTCATCAATACTGTTGTCGATGATTTCTTTCAAAAGGACATAAATGCCGTCTTCCGAGGATGATCCGTCGCCTAATCGGCCGATGTACATACCGGGACGGGTACGCACATGCTCCATATCAGACAAGTGTCGGATATTATCGTCATTATATTCTGTTTGTTGGTCTGACAAAGGCAAATTCTGCTCTTCCATGCTTAATCTTCAATTTTCTTGGTGAAACAACGGCGGCGTTTGTGCTGACGGGTTTCAAAATACTCCCACTGTTTCTGTACGGCAGAATTGGTCTCCAACTCTGGGTTGCTCTCTCCATACTTGAAGCCTCTCTTTTGGAATCGTGGAATCAGCTCAGTAAACAGCAGTGAGTTAACTCCCTTGCTCTGGTATTCAGGCTTCACGGCCACCAACAGCAGGTCCAGTGTGTCAGCATCCTTCCATTTCAGTGCTTTAAGCAGGTGATACCAACCGAATGGGAACATTTTTCCTTTAGCTTTCTGCAGGGCTACCGACAGGCTGCCCATCGAGATTCCTACACCCACCAGATTGTCCTCTGCATCTTCAATCAGGCAAACCATATCTAAGTTCAGCAGTCCCAGGTAGGTCTTTACGTATTGCTGGATTTGGGCAGGAGTCAGTTCGGCAAAACCGAACAGATCCTTGTAACTTTCGTTAATCAGGTCGAAGATTTTCTGGCCGTAGTTCTTCTCGTTGATGAGCTTATGGGTCAGTTCCACGATGTGGAGATTAAACTTCTTGCGGACAATCTCGCTGATGCGAATCATTTTATCTGGAATCTTCTCCGGAACGGTAATGCGGAACTCCACCCAGTCGGCAGCTTTCTCGTATCCCAGTTTCTCCATATGCTGAGGATAATAAGGGAAGTTGTAGATGGTTGCCATGGTTCCCAGTTCCTGGTATCCTTCAATTAGCATACCTTCAGGATCCATATCTGTGAATCCCAGAGGACCTTCTATTTCGTTCATACCGTGCTGACGGCCGAAGTTAGCCACAGCATCCAGCAACATGGTGCTGACTTCCAGGTCATCGATGAAATCAATCCATCCAAAACGGACTGTTTTCTTACCCCACTTCTCGTTGGCACGATGGTTGATGATGGCAGCTACACGGCCCACCACCTTATCGTCCTTTAAAGCCAGAAAACAGGCAAAATCACAGAATTCCAGGGCTGCATTTCGTCCAGGGGTCAGTGTGTCTATCATGTCCTCATAAAGTTCAGGCACCTTATATGCCACATCCTTGTACATCTCGTAGTTAAAGCGGATGAAAGTCTTTAAGTCCTTCTTTGAGGATACTTTCTTAATGGTTACGGTCATTGTTCCAGATATAAAAGATATTTGGGTGTAAAGTTAACGATAATTTTTCAAATTATCACCCTAAGATTTTTCAATCTTTGTTTTTTTCAGTCTTTCTACACTTAATAAGCACTTTTTCACTCTCTTTAAGTGTTGTGGCAAACAGATAGACGTCACCTCCGTCCTTTAGCTTCAAGCGTTTTCGAAGGTCGGCTACCGATGTGGGAAAATTACGGACAGACAGATTGGCCTGAGTCAATCCTTGCAAGAAGAGTTTCATGTCTTTTTTGCCGAATCCGCTCACGCTTTCCACGGTAAAGCACCTGCCTGGAAATTCGGGGACATTCTGATTGCTGGTGTATAAATGACTGTTGGGGTGCAGTTTCTGCAATTGGAATTGATGGGCTATTGCACGGAAGGCTCCCGATTTGATGAGTGCTGAATTGGGCTCATACAGATACTGCTGAATATTGTCGGAATAGGTTACAGTTGAGGCGACCTCTTCTAGCAGAGTAAACCGGAACGTCTGGTTTCCTTGAACGGTCAGATTGGTTGCTTCAAGTTGAATATTCTCGATGGAATGAATGTTTTTGTCCAGAATAAACAACAGTTCCTTACACTCGTTATTGACCGCAACGACATGCACTTCACGGACGTGTTTCAGGGTTCTCACAGCCAGTGTGATATCCAGCATGGGTGATAGTTTCACCATCACATAGTTAGCTTTCTCCAGCAGTAAGTCTTCCCATTCTGCCACATTGGGTTCGCAATCCGTAATAGCCACCACTTTACCGCCATGGGCATCTCTTCGGGCCGGATCCAGAAAAATCCAATCTACCGGTTTCATATTTTCCAGATAACGGGCAGCATCCGTGTTCAACACCTGAGTATGTTCAAGTCCTAATAAGGGGTGGTTATGTTGTTGGATTTCGCACAGGTATTCCTGCCTTTCGATGGCACTGCTTTGTTGGAATAATGGGGCAATAAAAGAAAAGTCGATGCCAAAACCTGCGGTCAAATCAACAAAAGAGTCTTTATTTGACGGAATATTGGCTATGATTTCTGCTTTGTGCCGTGCAGTCTGTTCTGAAGAGCATTGTTCCATGCTCAAGTGATGCGGATAATAGATGCCTGCAGTTTTTGCAAAGGTTGGCAGTTTCTGCAGAGCGGTCTGGTAGCCAGCTATCTGGTCGATGGCAAATGGCATG
>JAZQPA010000117.1:0-3146 GCA_045628125.1 Bacteroidaceae bacterium | reverse complement strand
AAACGAGGTGACTGCCCCCTTCGGTGTATTCTTTGAAAAAGATGTACCAGTGCCCGGCAATGCAGGTGCGGTGTCTATACAGAATAAGATTTTCAGCAGACGTCTGGAGATTCCATTCAGTGGAGCTACACTGATGACCGGTGGCACTCCCGTATCTCTGAGTATGCAAGGCGGTTATGTCCATGCATCTGTGGTGGAACTGGAGAACGGCGGAAAGTTGTATGCCGGCAGTGACACTATGGTGGGCTTGCTGTTGGGGTTTGCCGATGGTGAGAGATTGAAGATGAACATGATGGATACCCGCTGGTGGGGAAAGGACAGCTATCAGTACATGCAGGAACTGGTGCAGTGGATGTTGAAGTAATACCTTAGAGCGTCATTCATTCTTCGGTTTGATCTCCATATCTCCGACAGATAAGTCATTATGGTTGATATTTTTGTCTTACGGCTTTCGGCAGTTTCGACACAACCAAGTCATATGACTCCTTGATCCATGCCTTTACAAGATTCTCATCGAGCTGTTCATAATACACATCGCTCCAATGCTTCTTGTTCCAATGCCATGCAGGAGTAACAGCAGAATACTGTTCCCTAAGTTCCTCATTCCTTTCAGGAGTGAGTTTCACTACACACTTTGGTTGGAAATCTCCCATGTCCTGTTCTCCACCCAAACTAAGGCACATGAAAATCTTCCCTTCAATGCGAAAAGCAATAAGGTCATCGCCAAATGGCTGGTCTTCGGTTACTCCATTGATGGAAAGAGTGTATTCCCTTAATTGTTCAATGTCCATGGATTACTTTGTCTGTTTGAATTTAATGTATAAATGGAGGACAGATTTCTGCCATTGCATTGAATTCCATTAAAATAAGCAATGGCAGGAACCGATGGCTTATTCTCCAGCTATGCGTTTACGTATTCTGCCCCAACCTTCAGTGCCGAACAGACAGCACTCGCGGAGGTTGGCGAGCATCGTATGAAGTCTGCATGAAGGAATGACAAAGGTCATTTCATTGGCTTGCATCATAGCACGAGCTGATGGATCAAAACCACCAAGGAAACAACTATGGCCATTCTCTTTGCGGTTTTCTGTTACAGCCATAGTGATCAGCGAAGCGCATCCCGATGCGAATCGGGTTATGACAGCAGATTCTGAGTTGTCATCAAAAAAGGTCCATGAACAAAGGCCGCTCAATACATCCGGTGTGGCAAAGAAGATAAGTCCCTCTATGCCCTCCCAACTGTCAAGCGTATCAACACGCTGAAGGTTGAAATAAGGCTTAGTGGCAGGAGTGACATGCAGATTCTCCACATATTCCCTTACCATATCCGGAGTTTTCTGATACTTCTCGATGTTTGATACGAAATTAGGGATACGTTCAGTCAGTGGGCTTGTCCCCATATATACCATACCTCCGCCACAGGAAAGGAATTTTCCGGCAAGTGTTACAGGACTTCCTTTCCTGACTTTAGGGAAGACACCGAGAAGACAGCGAAGCCCTTCTTTCGGTTCAGTCAGAGGAGTGTCGCTGAAACTGAATGCAATAGGAAGCTGAACATTCTCGCCAAAGGCTTCCTTAAGTGATGTTACAAACTCAGATGTTGTCATTTTATTCTTTAATATAATTTCCGTTTCTCCGATGGATAAGTAATTATAATTGATAATTTTTGTCTTATAGCTTTCGGCAGTTTCTTTGATTATATGGTATTGTTATTTTGCCCAGTCCTTACCCTCATCGGTACGACGCCAGGTGAAATAACTGTCAAGTACCTCCAGTGCATGCTGACTTGGCACATCGCCAACGGATGGCTCAGGACCGGTAAGGTGCATCACTTTCGGATTCTTGATGCTGAAAGCAGGCCATTCCGGTAATCCATTTCCGTTAGGATGACCTTGTTTGGCAAAGTTTATCCAATATTTACCCATGGCAACCGACAGTGGCTTGTCCGATTCCGGTTGCTCACACTTATCCATGTGCTGGAACACAAAGCCTACATCCTGACCGTGGGGAGAACCGCTGCCGAATTTAGCATCACCGACCGGATAATCAGGATGCTGGTCAAAATAATACAAATATACTTTTGATTTTCCTTGGCTGCTCTGCAGGCAGGCCCATTTCCAGGTTTGCCATCCGAATGCGGCATCGCGCATCAGGTCGCGTGACTGCTTCCCGCCATCTTCCTGGGTGTATGGATAAGCCTCCATCAACTTGTCGGCAAATGGGCCGTAGCGCAAATTAGTGTAATCCGAATACTGTTTTGCATCCCATCCGCCGGCAAAACTGGCTCCTTCATCCGAGTTGTAACCTATCAGCACAGGAATATCGTTGAACTTACCTTCAGTATACAGTTCGGACTGATCACCAGCTATTACATAGCCATCCACAATCGGCCAGCATCCTCCACCGTCAAGTCCTATAGCAGCAAATTTCCAGGCATCCATGGAGCGAAGCTCGTCCAATGATGTGGCACCCAAGTCTTTCATAATCTGCAGGCCGTCAGCCTCTGCCTGAGCCAGTGTCTTCATATTCTCGCCCGGATAGGTAGTAGGACGGGTAGGGCCGAAAGAACCGCCACTCTGTGAGATGGCTCCTTGGAACAGTCCTTTTGTCTGCGGAGAAGCACACAGCATGCTCACGGCAATTCCACCGGCAGATTCGCCAAAGATGGTAATCCTGTCGGGATCGCCACCAAACTGAGCGATGTTCCGCTTTATCCATTCCAGACCGGCTATCTGGTCCATCAGACCATAATTGCCGGATACATGATTCGGGCTTTCAGCGGTCAGTTCTGGCAGTGCCAGGAAACCCAACTGTCCCACACGGTAATTGATGCTGGCCAGAATCACGCCATCATCGGTACGTGCCAAAGCCTCACAGTCGTTTCCAGGATGGCTGGTGCTTCCGGAAATGAATCCACCTCCGTAAATCCACACCAGTACAGGCAGTTTCTCGTCAGCTGTCTTTGCCGGAGTCCAGATATTCAGGTACAGGCAGTCCTCACTGTTTTCCTCCGAAGGTTGGCCTTGGATGGGTCCCTGTGCATAATCGGTGGTTTGGCGTATTCCCTCCCAGGGCTGCACAGGCTGGGGAGCTTTCCATCGCAGATTGCCTACAGGTGGTGCTGCAAAGGGGATGCCCTTGAAAAT
>JAZQPA010000116.1:0-11885 GCA_045628125.1 Bacteroidaceae bacterium | reverse complement strand
AGGGCATGATTCTTCAAGGTGATGAGGGTATGATTCGGCAAATCTTAGTCAATCTGGTGAAGAATGCCAGAGAAGCTGGTGCTACCGCGGTTGAGTTTACGGCTTCTTCTCCCAATGGCATTCCCCGCATCACTGTGGGCGATAATGGGTCGGGTATTCCGAAGGAGCTTCAGGAAGATATATTCCTGCCGTTCTATACTTCCAAACAGACGGGTTCAGGAATAGGTCTGGCACTCAGTCGCCAAATCATGAATCTGCACCAGGGTTCCCTGACCTGCTCTACTCACGAGACTGGTGGTGCATTGTTTATTCTGGATTTTCCTTCGATGCGCACCCCTGACCCCATCTCCCCCCGTAAGTATGTCCCCCTATAGGGGGGCAATACTAGGGGGGCAGGAGGCGCATCAACGGAACGATGCCAAAATGTCGATGAAACAACCCATTATTAACAGGAGACAACGCTTTGCCTAAAGAAACCCCGCAACTGATAGCGCTTATCTGCACAAAAAAACTTACCTTTGCACCAGAGTATTTATAAAGCAATAGAACAATGAAGAAAGGATGGATAGCAGCCATTGTAGCACTGATACTGGTGCTGGCAGGTGTAATAGCTTATTTAGGATTTGGATTGCATCAGGCACAGCAGGATAAGCAGGAGATGGAAGAGCTGATGGCTCTGGATAAGCAGGAGATGGAGAACGAGTATAAGAGCTTTACCCAGCAGTATGACGAGCTGAAGAACACCATCCAGAACGATACACTGACCCAGCAGCTGAATGCCGAGCGACAGCGTGCCCAGCAGTTGCTGGAGGAACTGCAGCGTGTCAAGGCTACCGATGCCCGCGAGATTACCCGTCTGCGCAAGGAGTTGGCCGATGTGCGCCGCGTGATGCGTCATTACCTGATGCAGATTGATTCCCTGCAGCGCATCAACAACGAGCTGATGGCCGAGAATACCGAGGTGAAGGAGAAATATACCGCAGCTACCACTCAGATCAGCAACCTGAACACTGAGAAGGAGCAGCTGAAGGAGACTGTAAGCATTGCCTCACAGCTGAATGCTACCGGTATAGCTGTATCACCACTGAACAAGAAGGGTAAGGTTGCCAAGAGAGTGAAAGACTGCACCCAGCTTGCCGTAAGCTTTACCATTGCCCGTAACCCTACCGCCAAGACCGGTGGCCGCAATGCCTATATCCGTATTCTGAAGCCGGACAACGCCCCACTGACCAAGGGTGAGACCTGTACCTACGAGAACAAGAAATTGGAGGTGTCATTCAAGAAATTCATCGAGTACGGTGGCGAGGAACTGAATGTTCAGGGCTATTATGACGTGGATGAGTATCTGCCAACAGGTACCTACCGTATCTTTATCTTTGTGGATGACCGCATGATTGGCCAGTCCACCTTTGCAATCAACAAATAATTCTGGCGCATGAAGGAATTCATGAAGGTGCTGCGCAGGTTTGTGCCACCTTACAAAAAATACCTGGTACTGACGATTCTGTTCAATATCCTGTCGGCAGTACTGAACGTATTCTCATTCACCCTGATTATCCCTATCCTGCAGATTCTGTTCAAGATGGAGGATGGTACCGTATATCAGTACCTGACCTTGGATCAGGCATCGGGCATCAAGGATTGGGCGGTGAATAATTTCTATTATGGTGTTACCCAACTGATTGAGACGGTGGGTGCCAGCAATACACTGCTCATCCTGGGTATCTTCCTGTCGGTGATGACCGCCCTGAAGACCGGAGCCTATTTCCTGTCATCGGCCACCATCATCCCAATCCGTACCGGTGTGGTGCGTGACATACGCAACCAGTTGTATCAGAAGATTCTAAACCTGCCTCTGGGCTTCTTCAGCGATGAGCGCAAGGGCGACATCATAGCCCGTATGAGCGGTGATGTGCAGGAGGTGGAGAACAGTATCATGAGCAGTCTGGATATGCTGTTCAAGAACCCTATCCTGATTATTGCCTATTTCGGTACCCTGATAGCCGTGAGCTGGCAGTTGACCCTGTTTACCCTGATTGTACTCCCTGGAATGGGCTGGTTCATGGGTAAGGTGGGACGTCAGCTGAAGCGCACATCCTTAACCGCACAGAACCTGTGGGGAGCCACCATGAGTCAGGTGGAGGAGACACTGGGCGGCCTGCGTGTCATCAAGGCCTTCCATGCCGAGCCCAAGATGTACAACCGTTTTGCCCATACCAACGAGGATTACCGCAATACCATCACCCGTGTGAATATCCGTCAGCAACTGGCTCATCCGATGAGTGAGTTCCTGGGCACCATACTGATTGTCATCGTATTGTGGTTTGGCGGCTGGCTGATCCTGGATTCCGAGGACAGTTTTATCAATGCGCCTACGTTCATCTTCTATCTGGTGATGCTGTACAGCCTGATCAACCCGCTGAAGGATTTCTCGAAGGCTACCTATAACATTCCCAAGGGTATGGCCAGTATGGAGCGTATCGATAAGATTCTGCAGGCAACGAACTCTATTCCGGAACCGGCAGAGCCTAAGCACCTGAACCTGAAGACCGACGGTCCGTTGATTCAGTTCAAGGACGTGAGCTTCAAGTACGACCAGAAATATGTGCTGCGCCACATCAACCTGGATATTGAGGACGGTAAGACCATAGCCCTGGTGGGACAGAGCGGTAGCGGTAAGACCACACTGGTGGACCTGATTCCGCGTTTCTACGACGTGCAGGAAGGTCAGATACTGCTGGGCGGTACCGATATCCGTGATGTGTCGTTCCTGGAACTGCGCGACCTGATGGGTAATGTGAATCAGGAGGCTATCCTGTTTAACGACACCTTCTATAATAACATCACCTTCGGTGTGAAGGAAGCCACCATGGAGCAGGTGATTGAGGCAGCCAAGATAGCCAATGCGCACGACTTTATCATGGAGACTGAGGACGGTTACAACACCATGATAGGCGATAGGGGAGGCAAGTTGAGCGGTGGTCAGCGCCAGCGTATCAGCATAGCCCGTGCCATTCTGAAGAACCCTCGTATCCTGATTCTGGATGAGGCTACCAGTGCCCTGGATACCGAATCAGAGCGTATGGTACAGGAGGCCCTGGAGCGCCTGATGAAGAACCGTACCACCATAGCCATTGCCCACCGTCTGAGCACCATCCGCAATGCCGATGAGATCTGTGTGTTGCACGAGGGACAGATAGTGGAGCGCGGCAAGCATGATGAGTTGCTGGCACTGGACGGACATTACAAGAAACTGTGTGATATGCAGCAGGTATAATAAAAAATGGGGTGTTTTAAACACCCCATTTTTTATTATTTATGAACTTCTACAATCTTGGTAGGATCCATCTCGCGGTTGCGCTTCTCGGTTTCCTCAACCACACGCTGTGCCAGTTGCAGGAAAGCCTGACCGGTAATGCTGCCCGCATCCAGTGCTGCAGGCATACCGTTATCGCCATTCTCGCAGATGCTCTGTACCAGAGGAATCTGGCCCAACAGAGGAACCTGCAGTTCCTCGCTCAGTTGCTTGCAACCCTCCTTGCCGAAAATGTAGTAACGGTTGTTAGGCAACTCGGCAGGGGTGAAGTAGGCCATGTTCTCAATCAAGCCTAAGATAGGAACGTTCACCTGGTCGTTCATGTACATGTTGATACCCTTGCGTGCATCGGCCAGAGCCACCTGCTGAGGAGTGCTGACAATCACCGCACCGGTGATGGCCAGGGTCTGCAGTAAGGTCAGGTGAATATCGCTGGTGCCCGGAGGAGTATCCAGAATGAAGTAATCCAACTCGCCCCACATGGCATCGCCCACCAACTGCTTCAGGGCATTGCTGGCCATACCGCCACGCCACAGGGTAGCCTTGTCAGGGTCGACAAAGAAACCGATACTCAGCAGTTTGACGCCATATTTCTCGACAGGTACAATCAGGTCGCGGCCGTCAACCTCCTCGGCATAAGGACGGGCATCCTCCACCTGGAACATTTTTGGCATGCTGGGACCGAAGATGTCGGCATCCAGCAGACCAACGCTATAGCCCAGTTTTGCCAATGCTACGGCCAGATTGGCTGCTACGGTAGATTTACCCACGCCACCCTTACCGCTGCTCACGGCAATGACATTCTTAACATAAGGCAGCATCTTGCCAGGTTCAGGACGGGCAGCCTGACGGCTCTCGGTAGTGATGGTCACCTCCACATCCTTGCTGACAAAAGCATGGATGGCAGCTTCGGCCGATTTCACTACGGATTTCTTGAACGGATCGGTAGGCTTGTCAAAAATGATGGAGAAACTGACCTTCATGCCGTCAATACGGATGTTGTCAGCAATCATCTCTGCACTGACCAGATCCTTGCCTGTGCCAGGGTAACGCACCTGTGCCAAGGCATCGGTGATGAGTTTTGGATATAGTGTCATTCTGTAATTGATAATTGAAAATTGACAATTGACAATTCTTGCTCCTCTTTGATACGCAAGCGAATCAAAGATTAGAGCGGATTGATATTCTTATTTTCCTACAGTCAGTTCGCTGCGCTTGCTGCGGCCGTAGCTGCGGTATTCGTCCAATTCAATCTCCACATCCGGCTCGGTCAATGGAGCCGTGCGGGGCAGCTCAAAGCGCATATAGCGGATATTCAGGCCACGGGCCATCCACTGCTGCTCGTAGTAAGTCTGAATGCTCAGGATACGCGCCTCCTGAGTGTCAGGATGTTCTGCCAGGGTGCTGTGGTACAGGTCCTCGGTACAGAACTGCATAGGCAGACTGTTGCCCTCCACCATGTAACGGGTGTAGGTGAACAGAAAGTTGGAGTCAGTCTTCAGATGAATCAGACCGCCATCCACCAGGAAGCGGCGGTAGCGCTCCATGAAATAGGTACTGGTGAGTCGCTTGGTCGCCTTCTTCATCTGAGGGTCACTGAATGTGAGCCAGATCTCACTCACCTCATCGGTGCTGAAGAAACGGTCTATCAGCTCGATGTTGGTGCGCAGGAAAGCCACGTTCTTCAGTCCCTCGTTCAGGGCCTCGGTGGCACCGCTCCACATACGTGCACCCTTGATGTCCACACCAATGAAATTCTTGTCGGGGAACAGGCGTGCCAGTCCCACGGTATATTCGCCACGGCCGCAGCCCAGCTCCAGGACGATAGGATTGTCATTGTGGAAGAACTGCTCGCCCCAATGACCCTTCATCTCGAAAGGCACCTGCTCCATAGCATGGTAAGGGTACTCGAACACGTGCGAGTACCCTGCCATATCTGCGAATTTTGATAATTTGTTTTTTCCCATGAATTAATAATTGTCAATTGTCAATTATCAATTGTCAATTATTGATTGACATCGTCAATCAATCACAATTCTTGTCCATCCGTGGATATCCGGATCAATACCGTACTGGATGTTGGTCAGCTTCTTGAACAGCTTCTCGCAGGTTGGGCCTGGCTTGCCGTCCTTGGCAATCACATAGCTGACACCGGTATCCAGGTCGTCGATGCGCTCGATAGGGCTGATGACAGCAGCGGTACCGCATGCACCTGCCTCCTCGAATGTAGCCAGCTCTTCCTCAGGAATAGGACGGCGCTCCACCTTCATGCCCAGATCCTCGGCCAACTGCATCAGACTCTTGTTGGTGACACTTGGCAGGATAGAGGTGCTGAGAGGAGTAACATAGGTGTTGTTCTTGATACCGAAGAAGTTAGCTGCACCGCACTCGTCGATGTACTTCTTCTCCTTGGCATCCAGATAGAACTCGCAGCTGTAGCCCAGGTCGTGAGCCTTCTTGTTGGCCAACAGACTGGCTGCATAGTTGCCACCCACCTTATAGATACCGGTACCCAGAGGAGCCGAACGGTCGTGATCACGAATGATTACGTATGGATTGGTAGCAAAGCCGCCCTTGAAGTAAGGACCTACCGGAGATACAAAGATAACGAACAGATACTCATCTGATGGGTGAACACCCACCTGTGCAGAGGTTCCGATCAGCAATGGACGAATGTACAGGGTAGCACCACTCTCATAAGGTGGAATGAAACGCTCGTTCAGGCGAACCACCTTCTCAACCATCTCGATGAACATCTCGGTTGATACCTCAGGCATCAGAATGCCGCGGCAAGTGCTCTGCAGGCGCGCAGCATTCTCGTCAGCACGGAAAATACGAACCTTTCCGTCCGGACAACGGTATGCTTTCAAGCCTTCGAAAGCCTCCTGGCCATAGTGCAGACACACTGCAGCCATGTGCAGTGGAATAGTTTCCTCAGAACAAACTTCAATCTCTCCCCACTTTCCGTTGCGGTAGTAGCAACGTACATTATAATCGGTTCTTCTGTAGCCGAACCCCAGATTTGACCAATCCATCTCTTCCATATTATACTATATATTTATTTTTAATGTTTTGGACTGCAAATTTAAAACAAATATTTCACATGCCTCCACAATTTGTACAAAAATACGGTCGATAACTTGTTTAAATTATGTATCTTTGTAGCATAAAACACAGACTCGTAATGAAATTTCGTACTATTTTATTGGCCTTGAGCCTAATGATGGGCTTGTGTGCACAGGCCCAGCCCAAGCGCGAGTTCCGAGGTGCTTGGATTCAGTGTGTTAACGGTCAGTTCCAGGGTATGGGAACTGCTAAGATGCAGGCAACCCTTACCCAGCAGTTGGACGAACTGCAGCGTTGCGGCATCAATGCCATCATGTTTCAGGTACGTCCTGAAGGCGATGCGCTGTATGCTTCCAGATTCGAGCCTTGGAGCCGTTTCCTGACCGGTGTACAGGGAAAGGCACCCCAGCCTTACTGGGACCCTCTGCAGTGGATGATCAACGAATGCCATAAGCGCGGCATGGAGCTGCATGCATGGCTGAACCCTTACCGTGCCAAGACCAAGGGTACCCGTGAACTGGCGCTGAACCATGCATACCAGCAGCATCCTGAGCGTTTCTTCTGGTATGACGACATGATTCTGTTTGATCCGGGACAGCCTGTCAACCGCCAGTATTTCTGTGAGATCATCAAGGATATCATGACCCGCTATGACGTGGACGGTATTCATATCGACGACTATTTCTATCCTTATCCTGTGGCAGGCAAGAAACTGCCGGATATGGATACTTATGTGGCTAATCCTCGCGGTTTCGGCACTATTGAAGACTGGCGACGCGATAACGTGAACCACCTTATTAAAGAGATTCACGAGGTGGTGGTGAAGACCAAGCCTTGGGTGAAGTTCGGTGTATCGCCTTTCGGTATCTACCGCAACCAGAAGAGCGACCCTAACGGAAGTAACACCAACGGTACCCAGAACTATGACGACCTGTATGCCGACATCCTGAAATGGATTCAGGAGGGTTGGGTGGATTACAATATCCCACAGATTTACTGGGAAATCGGTCATAAGGCTGCCGATTACGATACCCTGATTCGCTGGTGGAGTGCCAATGCCGGCGGACGCCCATTGTTCATCGGTCAGGATGTAGAGCGCACCGTTAAGGCTGCCGATCTGGAGAATCCGAATATGAACCAGATGGCCCGCAAGTATATGCTGCAGCGCATGTTGCCTAATATCCAGGGTTCCTGCCAGTGGCCAGCAGCCAGTGTGGTGGAGAACTCAGGCAACTATGGTACCATGCTGAAGCAGGTATACCACAGTACTCCTGCTCTGCAGCCACTGATGCCATTCATCGACAACCGCCCACCATTGAAGGTCAGAAAGGCTAAGGTGGCCTTTACCTCTGATGGACCGACCCTGTTCTGGCAGGAGCCATCGGCACGCACCGAGATGGACCGTGCCACCAAGTATGTGGTGTACCGCTTCCTGAAGGGTGAGCCTATCGATCTGGAGGATCCTTCACACATCATGGCCATCACTCCTAATACTTATTACAACCTGCCATACAGCGGCGGACGTACCAAGTATGTATATGTAGTGACTGCACTGGACAGATTGAGCAACGAGTCGCTTCCGGTAAAGAAGAAAGTGAAGTTGTAAGACATAAAAAAAGGAGTTCGAAAGAACTCCTTTTTTTTATTTTATAGTAATAAAAATCCTGCAAGTCCGCAGAGACAAATCATTAATATCGGATTAACCTTGAACTTCCGGGTTCCTATAAAAGCAGCCAGGAACAGGAAAATACTGATGCAGAACTGCCACAGGTTCTGGCTGGGAGAGGAGAAGTTCTCGGCGTTCATCAGGCAAAGGGCTGCAGCTGCCAGCAGACCTACCACAGCGGGACGCAGACCGCTGAATACGAATTCTACCGCAGGGTGCTTGCTGTAACGCATCAGGAAACGGCACACAATCAGCATCAGGATCAGGGACGGCAATACCACAGCAAAGGTGGCCATGCAACTGCCCAGAATGCCCCATACATGAGGATTACCCAGATTCTGGGCCATAGCCTCATTGGCTGCAGCCGTGTAGCCACAGTAAGTGGCTGAGTTGATGCCGATAGGACCCGGAGTCATCTGGCTGACAGCCACGATGTCTGTAAACTCGCTACTGTTCATCCAGTGATTATGAGTGACCACCTCGCCCTGAATCATACTTAGCATGGCGTATCCGCCTCCAAAACCGAACAGGCCGATCTGGAAGAAGGCAAAAAACAGACGTAAATACAATAAAATCATAGGCTCAGTTGTTTAGAGGTCGTCATCCTCGTCATCATAATCATTATTAGGGTCATTATCCTCGGTCACCTTACGGGGATCCAGCACGTCAAACAGTCCCGGTTCCTCCACACGCAGGCGTCGTTCCTCTTCCTTGCGTCGCAGGGCCTCCTCCCTGGCCTTCTTGGCCTCTTCCTGAGCGAATGGCAGTTTCTGGAGTGCTTCGGCCTCCTTGCGCTTGGCCGCCTCAGCCTTACGCTGAGCCTCTTCCTGCTCCTTGCGTGACTTCTCCAGTTTCTCCTGCAGTTTTCTGTATTCCTTCTCCTTACGCTTAGCCTCTTTCTTGGCCTCGGCCAGTGCCTTCTCGCGTGCTTTCTCCTCAGGAGTCTTCACGCGACCCTCCTCGTCCTGACCGGAGTAGAAACGGCCATAGACATAGCCGCCAATACCGGCAGCGATGATAATATAAATAGGAGAGACACCCAACTGCCAGATCAGCAGGGCGCTCACCACTGGAATCCAGAAGGTGTTCTTGTTGATCTTGGCACTCTTGGCCAGACGGAAGGTAGGAGCGGCAATCAGAGCCACAACGGCAGGACGGATGCCCTTGAAGATGCGCTCCACATATTCGTTGTCCTTAAACTCCTGGAAGAACAGGGCGATGAGCAGAATGATGAGGAATGACGGCAGAATGCTTCCCAGTGTTGCCACAATGGAACCCTTGGTCTTACGCAGGCGGTAACCGATGAATATGCTGATATTCACTGCAAATACGCCCGGAGCACTCTGGGCAATGGCCACCAGGTCCAGGAAATCCTTGCTGTCAATCCACTTCTTCTTATTCACCACCTCTTCTTCGATGAGGGGTAGCATAGCGTAGCCTCCACCAATGGTGAAGGCTCCGATTTTAGCAAAGGTAGTAAAGACGTCTAAATAAATGTTCATTCCACAAAGGTGGTGATTATTTTTTATGTGCTTCAACCCACTTGCGGGCATTGACGAATGCCTCGATCCATGGGGTTACCTGATCGCTCTGGCGACGGCTCTCTGGATAGTAACCGCACTGCCATGGGAAGATGGTACGCTCTGGGTGTGGCATGATAGCCAGGTGGCGACCGTCCTTGCTGGCAATAGCAGCAGTACTGTAGGTTGAACCGTTAGGGTTAGCTGGGTAACCGTCATAGCTGAACTTAGCTACGATGTTGTACTCGTCCTCTGGCAATGGCAAAACAAACTTACCCTCGCCGTGAGCTACCCATGTACCAATCTTATATCCGCTCAGTGAACCGAACATCACACTACGGTTGGTAGGAATGGTCAGGCTCACGAAGTTGCTCTCGAACTTGTGGCTGTCGTTGTGTGCCATCTTAGCGTATGCCTTGGCATCGGTAACCGCATGGTTGTTGTTCAGCAAGCCCAACTCCACCATCAGCTGGCAACCGTTGCAGACACCCAGTGACAGGGTATCCTCGCGTGCATAGAACTTATCCAGGGCCTCCTTAGCCTTAGGGTTGTACAGGAAGGCACCGGCCCATCCCTTGGCACTACCCAGAACGTCGCTGTTAGAGAAACCACCGCAGAATGCGATAACGTTTACATCCTCCAGAGTCTCGCGACCGGTAATTAGGTCGGACATGGTCACATCCTTTACATCGAAACCAGCCAACCAGAAGCTGTAAGCCATCTCGCGCTCAGAGTTAGTACCCTTCTCACGGATTACTGCAGCCTTGATGCCACTGGCAGTGCGACGGTTTGGATCCAGACCCCACTGGCTCAGCTTACCGGTGAACTCAGGGCCGAATGCCAACTCCAGAGGCTGCTGCTTGTAGTTCTCGAAACGCTCCTTAGCCTTACCGTTGAAGCTCTGCTTGCGGTCCAGCAGGTATGAGGTAGAATACCATACATCGCGCAGGTGGTCGATACCGAACTGGTAATCGTAACCATCCTTGGATACCATGATATGACGCTCGTCAGAAGGAACACCAATCTTCACATAGCCTACACCGGCATCGTCCAGAATCTTCTTCACGCGTGCAGCATCCTTATCAGCTACCTGGATAACCACACCTGGGTTCTCAGCGAACAGTGCCTTAACCATGTCGGTCTCACGAAGTTTGTCCAGATTGATTTCCATACCACCCTCGGTATTAGCGAAGCACATCTCCAACAGGGTGGTGATCAGACCACCGGCACTGATATCGTGACCGGCCAGGATCAGACCCTCGTTGACCAGCTGCTGAACAGCCATGAACGCATCGCGGAAATATTCTGGGTTCTGAACGGTAGGAACATCGCTGCCCACCTTGTTCATGCTCTGTGCAAAGGCAGAACCACCCAGCTTCAACTCATCGAATGAGAAGTCGATATGATAGAAGCGGCTCTTAGCCACATTCTGCATAACAGGAGAGACAATCTTGCGGATGTCGGAAACCTCACCACCGGCAGATACGATAACGGTACCTGGAGAAACAATCTTGCTTCCGTCAGGATACTTCTGAGTCATGGACAGAGAGTCCTTACCGGTTGGAACGTTAATCTGCAGAGCGCAGCAGAAGTCGCTCAATGCCTTAACAGCGGTGTACAGACGGGCATCCTCACCCTCCTGAGCGCGGCAAGGCCACATCCAGTTGGCTGACAGTGAAATGCTGTCCATACCCTCGGCCATAGGAGCCCAAACCAGGTTGGTCAGAGCCTCGCTGACTGACAATACAGAACCTGCAGCAGGATCAGCCAAAGCTGCCTGAGGAGCATGACCCAGAGAGGTAGCGATACCCTTCTGGCCACGGTAGTCCAGAGAAACAGCACCACAGTCGCTCAATGGCAACTGCAACTCACCCTGGCACTGCTGACGAGCCACGCGGCCGCTTACGCAACGGTCCACCTTGTTGGTCAACCAGTCCTTACAAGCCACAGCCTCCAGCTGCAGTACGCGGGTAACGTACTCATCCAGTTTGGTAATATCATAGGTGACAACATCGTACTTGCGCTCTACGGTCTTGTCAATCATATAAGTCTTAGGAGAAGAACCGAACATCTGGTCAACAGCCAAATCGAATGGACGAACGCCGTCAGCCTGCTCGAAAGCGAAACGGGCATCACCGGTAGTCTCACCAACGGTATACATAGGAGCACGCTCACGGTCGGCAATCTTCTGTACATGCTCGATGGCAGCCTCGTCAATCAACAGACCCATACGCTCCTGAGATTCGTTAGCGATGATTTCCTTTGCGCTCAAGGTCTGGTCACCGATAGGCAGCTTGTCCATGTGAATCAGACCACC
>JAZQPA010000115.1:0-2055 GCA_045628125.1 Bacteroidaceae bacterium | reverse complement strand
CCCCCTTATTGAATAATAGATTGGTAATAACTCTTGAAATCCGTCCAGCGGTAATAAGGAAACAAGTCACCAGGAAGCGGCAACGTTACCTCACTGCCATTCAACACGCATTTCACCAACACATCCTTCGTGGTATCGTTGCGGTAGAACACCAGCTGGATATTTCCGGCCTTGCAGGTCTCAAAATTCTGGTAGATGTACTTTACCTCCCGTGGATCTTCCGGGTCCTTATCGGCACCGTTGATGCCCATGAGTACGGTCAACGGACCCAGGTAGCTGTCGTGACCGAAGCGCAGGTTGGCTACCTCTGGATTGGTACCGTTGATGGCACCTTCGGCTTTCGTGAGGATATCGTTCAGGATGGGTATGGTTCGCAGCTGAGGGCCAAATACCCAGGAGTAGGAACCCAGGTTGCTGACTTCCCACTGGGCCAGCATGTCGTCATCGGTAATAATGTTGCCCATCATGCCTTCGTGACCGATGCTGCCCAGTGAAGTGTACAGGTTCTGCAGGTCCATGAGAATCTGCTGCGGCGTGCGGTTCAGCCCGTCGGTACTCTTCAGGAAACGCTTCAGGATGCGGTCTGATATTCCGGGATCGACTGTTACCTTTATCGGGCTTTTCTCGTATTTAGGACGCCGTGTAGGGAACTCCTTGCGGTTCGGGTTCTGGCGGTCGTCGGGCACTACGGCATCGAGCGTGGTTCGGGACGACTCCTGACGGATTTCCACTTGTGGACAGTGCTGCTTGAGCTCCATGCAGAACGAGGCCATGCTGATGACACAACGGCCCTGCAGGGAAGAGACGGCCAGAGCATGACTGCCAGGCTGGAAGACTTCTGGGAAGTTCTCTACCATTTCACGGGCAATGCGCTGATGCTGCTGCCATCCGGTTTCGGACAACTCGCCCCAGCGGGCCTTCAGCTCTGGTAGGGCTGCCATGAAACGTGCGCAGAAAGCCTCGCCCTGGGCTGTAAGCAGCTTTTTCTCTGCGGCCACGGTGAGCAGGGTATCCAGGTCCTGATACAGGTTGTCACTCCAGTAGTAACGCGATCCGTGTCGTCCGTAATGGCTGATATAGAAGGGTTTATAGCCTGCAGGAGCAGGAGTGAGCTGTTCGCGCTGGAACAAGTAAGGGTAATCGTTGCCGTACGATTTCTTCGGGTCGGCCTTCAGTTCCTCCATCACGTTCGGACGCTGGGCGCAGACCATCATCGGCACAAAGGCCAGGAGCAGGAATATCTTTTTCATAGTCATTCTGATTTTTTCATATCTGCAAATATAGCTGTTTTTCACCAACTTCTGTGGCTTTCCATTCAAAAAAAGAATTATCTTTGCAACAGTTAAACCATAAACATGAAATTATGAAAAAATGGGGTTTGTATTTTATGGTCAGTCTGCTGGGTTTGTATTCCTGCGGTGGAGCACAGCAGAAAAGCGATCAGGAACAGTCTGATTCCATTGTGATAAAGGGAGTAGATGAGGTAATTGCCCAACTGGCCGAGAAAGAGATGCAAGATGCAACATTTTTCGTCGATATTATTGCCGGATGGGGGCAGGACACCCCTATGTCTGCTGCCCTGCAGAAAGCCATAAAAGAGGTGGATGATGCAGCTACAGCAGCCGGATCGGAAGTAGGTTATTTTGATTATGATCTCTGGACCGAGAGCCAGGATCCTGACATGAGCTATTATACCACAGATGTGGAAGTGGTGAGCGTGGAAGCAAACGAGGCAGTGGTCAAGCTGAATCTGGTGCAATACGGGGAGAAATCGCCTCGCATGCTCAAGCTTGCACCGGAGAATGACGCTTGGGTGATTTCGGATTTCCAGGGGTCTGACGGGAAGTGGATTCTTGAGGTTTGTGCTGCGGCTTTGGAGGAGATAAAGAAGTGGTAGGGGGTGAGGAGTGAACAGACTAATAGCGTTTGATTATCTTAGAGCCATTGCAATAATAGGCATTGTTGTATGCCACTTTTGCTTTAACTTCCATGAAACATATTGGTTGGGTGGCTGGTGTGGAAATACATTTAATACCTTATTCTTAATGATGTCTG
>JAZQPA010000114.1:0-3692 GCA_045628125.1 Bacteroidaceae bacterium | reverse complement strand
CACCGCCTGGGGAAGGAGGGTAAAAACGGGGTTTAATCTATGGTGAAAGAGACTTACAGCGAAGGTGAAAGAGACCTGAAGCTATGGTGAAACGGACTAAGGCTCTCCAAAAGCCTCTACAATCAGCTTCACCATACGGGGTGTGAGCACTTTGATACCCTTGGTCAGACCCAAGGATATCAATTCCACTTTCAGTGTCTGATTACAGTCTATCCAGTTCTTCACCTTACGCCATGAGTTCCGTCCGCTGTTCTCAGAGTTATCCTCCGGAAAGTACAGTTGCCCTAATTCCTTGGGTGTGTATGCTTTAATCTCAAATATCTGTCCCATACTTTTTTCTTAAAGAAATACCTGTAAAAACTACTTTATGCATCATGCCTCTCAACCGGTCCACCGTTCGTTCTCCATATTTGTTAAGCAGTTCCTCACTGTTCAGATTGGTAGTGAGTATCAGTAAGCGTCCGTTCTGTTCTGCTGCATCCACAATCTCATTGAAAGCATCACGCCGGTTGCCGAAGTTGTAGTAAGGGCTTTCCACCCCCACATCATCCACTACCAGCAGTTTGTACTTCTTGACTTCATCTATATCGTAGTTGATATCGTATGCACTGATTGTCTTCACTTTCAGATGGTAAAATGCCTGAATGACAAGCGGCATGATTTGCATGGCTATCGTACTTTTGCCCAGTCCGCTATGTCCCATCAGCAGCAGTCCTTTGCCGTGATTATCGCCCATCCATTCGGCTACTTTGGCATAGGCCGGCATACCCACCGCATTCTCGCCGAAGCAGTGTGTAAGTCCCTTCCACAATACGCTTTTAGCGTCAGGAATATTCAGTTGCAGGCGTTTGGCCTGAACATTTAGCGAATCCAGATCTACCATATCTCTTCGTTATCAAATTTATCTGATTGTGGGAACAGACTCAGTTGCTCGGACTTTTCCTTGTGTCGGAAACCGCCTGACAGAGTGTGCGCATCGTACTGGGTGAGCAGCAACACCCGTTGCCCGGACAGACGCCGTGTGGACGAGAAGTTCATGCGCTGCATCCAGTTAAAGAAATTCCGGCACTGGCGGTCGGTAAAGTTCATTTGGCTCATCAGCTGACGGTCAGAAATCTGCAGTTCCGCATGACGAAGCCCACTGACCGAATCTGTGTTGAGCTGGTGGCGTGCCTTAGCCAGAATGGAAATGTACGCGAGAATAAACTCGGGATTCTCCTTATCTTCTAAAAGATTAACCAACAATCTTTTACTGATAGATATAAATCCCTTAATCTCTGAGCTTACCGGACTCTTGCCCTGTTTTTGCTCTGGTTTGCTACTATTAATTCTATTCATAATCATAATGTTACAAGGAAAATTACTGGGCAAATTTACCGGACATTTACCGGACAATTACCGAGGTACAAGTTCCTTTCCTATTATATATAGAACAATATATACAATAAAGAAAAAAACGCTCATAAACGAGTGGGGGGGAGGGAAATAAAAATAGTTTAGGTAAAACAATCAATTATTGATCTCTAAATTGTTGCAAATATAAATAGATATTTTTGGCTCCAGTCGAAACCACTTCGACTGAAATGAATTTCTTTTACTTTCCTTTGCTTGTTTATTTATGGGCAAACATGAGCGAGGAAAAAACAATAGAGGAGTTACGTAGCCAGATGCACTTTGCAAGAGCAGTAAGTACGTGTCAGTATTTAGACAAGGAGCAATTAATTCTAGTGAGAGATTTTGTGAATGATGTGATGGAGAAACTTGGATTTGGTCAGGAAGTGACTTCGCATTACACCAATTTGGGTGAACAGGTGGGTTATTTGACCAACCCATTTAGGGGAAGGAAACGTAAATGGACTTTCTTTACCTCAGCACTTGCGGCTCTCTTCTACAATCTTGAACCGTATGAACAAGACATGTTCCGGGAACAATTTGATAGATTGATGAACAGTTTAAAGCATCCCAGAAGTGAACATCCTCTGACAGATGAGGAATTATACAACATACTCTAACATTGAATTATTCAAAAAAACCGGCCCAAATAGTTGACTTCCACGAAACATATTATTAGGTAATTATATACTTGTTGACCAAATATATAATTACCAAAAGTAAAGCCACCCCTAAAGGTGGCTTTACTTTATGTCATGGGGACACATTTTGTGTTTTATTTGCGGAACAGGCGCGGAGCCAGATCCTTCAGATTGTTTCGCCAGGTGGCCCAGCTGTGTCCGGTTTGGTATGGCTCGCTGTACTCGTACTTTATGCCATATTCCTCGAAGATTTTGTTACTCTTCTGACCGCTGATATAGGTCATGTCGGTAGGACCGCCCTGAGTGTGGGCAAAGATGCGGAATGTCTTGTTGATCTTCTCGGCATTCTCCTTCAGGTTCAGGCGGGCAGCCTCTTTCTCGTAATCGATGTTAGGATTGAAACCGCTGCTCAGTACAAACACATAGCCGAACTTCTCGTAATTGGCCAGTGTGCATTCCAGTGTCTGGATGCCACCCATCGACAGTCCGGCCATGGCACGGTGATCCTTGTCCGTCAGCACACGGTAGTTCTTCTCCACGAATGGAATGATACTCTGCATCATATCATCGGTAAAGTTCTGCATCATATCGCTCATGTCGCGCTGACGGGCAGGAATGTTTCCGTTAGGCATCACCACAATCATAGGCAGAATCTTTCCCTCGGCCAGCAGATTGTCCAGGATGAATCCTGCGCAACCCACGGTTGGCCATGAATTATCGGTATCGCCACCTCCGTGTACCAGATACAGCACAGGCAGTTTGTCCTTGGAATTCTCATAGCCGGCAGGTGTCCAAACGTGCATTCTCCGGGTGGTTTTCAGGGGCTCGCTGTAGTAATAACGCTGACTTACAGTGCCATGTGGCACATTCTTCATGGCAAAGAACTCATCGCCTGTGCCAATGGTGGCCAAAGCCGATGTCTCGGAAGCTTGAGAGCCCTTAGGGTCATACACATTCACACCATCCACCACATAGTGGTAGCGGTATGCACCCGGAGCCACATTCTTTACGGTAAACGACCATACACCGTTGGGCTGTTCGTTCACCTCGGTGGTGTTGTCGTTCCAGGGAATAATGTCGCCTGCCAGTTTCACGGTACGAGCCTTTGGGGCATAGATACTGAACACCACGCTGCCATCGGCCTGCTGGCGGATAGCCTGAAGGGTGTCGTTTGGGGTAGGAGTGCGCTGCCACTGTGCACTGACAGGGAGCGATAAGCCCAGCAACAGCAGGGCAGCCAAATAGTTTCTCATTATCATTGTTTGTTAATGTGGATTGTTCCTTTTTGCAAAAATACGGTTTATTTGCGATTGGGCCAATAAATGAGGCTTGTTTTTGCCTTTCTATGAAAAGATGTATGTCCGCATGTCACTATGGAGGGGTAACCCGAATCGATGGGCCGAATCCCTATTATATAAAGGTGTTTTGATTGATTTTGGTCATGAAACTAGGAAAACCGGGTATTTTCTGCATATTTTTCTTGTGATATGCTTGCAGATTCAAAAATTTGGCGTACCTTTGCACTCGCTTTCCGGAACGAACGGGTAAGCAACAGAAGATAAGCGATCTTTGATAGACTGAGAAAAACAAACAGAAGTAGTACAAGAGCAAGTCCTACGAAAGTAGGATTTGGGTAAAAGATACGAACCGTCAATTAAA
>JAZQPA010000113.1:0-2593 GCA_045628125.1 Bacteroidaceae bacterium | reverse complement strand
TAAGTAGTTTTGGAGTTAAAGGGAGTTGAAGGCTTTGGTTACATGCGTATGCGTTCTTCCCCCCCCTTCTGGCGGGGACAGAGGGGGGCCACTTGTTGACTCAAGAAAGCCAAAGGCTAAATTGCCCTTGGCTTTCTTTGTTTATTCGTAGCGCATCGTTTCGGGGTCATTAGGGACTGGTACCTTTGACACACGGCATGCGGAATTGGGTAATGGGTCAAAGGTACCTGTCCCTAATGACCCCCTGAGCAGTCGAAGGATGCACAATCATTGACTTCGTCTTTAATTGGCGGTAGCTCAACAATGCTCAAATTCAGATTTGGCATTGCATTCGCCTTGCACAATCATTGTGCGATAGGGCGAACGGACATAGCGTTAGTGCTTAATCCGACGGAGTGCCAAGTTATGAAATCTGAGGAAAAGTAGAGACATTCACTACCGTTGTATATCATCCAATAGTAACCTTGACGGTTCTGATGCACAAAACCCGTAATCCCTGAACTGTTAGTTAGGTAACCACCAGCGGCAGGAAGAAAAATATGAGGGACAGTAGCAGGAGAATAGCCATTATTACTGTCGGTCTGTGTCTGGTAAACAATGTAGCCTGGTTTTCCATAATCAGGGCTGGTTCGCAAGCTATAAGAAGCCGTCCATTCCCAATGGCATTCGTTTTTGAGTTTCTCCCATTGTTCCCTACTTGGGAGAGCCCAATTGTGGTCACTTTCACTGCCCCAGCTTTTTGCCGCACCTTCAGCCATTGTACCTGCATAGTAGAAATATCCCTGCGTGTCAAACTCCCCATTTCTAAAACCACAATTTCTCACATTCTCCGTTGCCCACTTATAGCCAGCGAGTGCAACGTATGCATGACCATTTATGCCATCCGTCCATTTTGCGTAAAGTGTAATGTCTGTAGTCGTACCTTTGGAGAAATCAAATGGTATCGTGCAGTCTTCATCCGTACACCAGCACCAGAATGCCGAGTTAGCTGCCGTCGGAGTTGGGGCTGTAAAAGCCTTAGCGTATGCAACTTTCATATCGGCAAGTGCAGATTCTCCACGACCTTTCATGTTGAACCTGACTGTATAGATAGGGTTGTTGTATTCCACTGTTGCAACTATATTCTTTGAGATGTCGGAAATGGTGAAGGTATGGAATCCAGTAGGAACATCAAGATTCGGAGTTTCCACATTACTATCCCATATACACATAAGGTCCTTATTCAAGGCGGAAACAGCCTTTATCTTCACCGCTTCCCCTTCCACATACACATTTAGCGCAACATCGTTTTCGGGGATATCATCTGCCAACTTCACCGTCACCGTATGACCATTGAGTGTTACTATCTTCGTGGATTCAATTACTTCTGTTCCAGCTTTTTCTCCGAACCACACCCTCATATTCGGGGTGGTCTTGTGGCTGCGGTAAGTTCCGTCTGCCATCTTAATGTTAATATACTGTGCGCTTGCCATACTGCTTGTCATAAGCAGGAGTGCACAAAGAAAGGATTTTAGTTTCATATTTCGTTGCATGTTTATTTATCGTTATCTTTATTGACGGCGGCTCAGCAATGCTTGAATCAGAGATGTGAACTTATCGAGCCATATTGAAGAAAAGGAGGTACAATCACTCTGAAACAGGGCGTACCGTAGTAGCGTCAAGTTCCCTGAAGAAGCCATAGTACCCTATTTGCCCTCTCCTGAAACTGAAACAATACCCCAACTCTGATGCCCAAAAGTAAGCTATGCTACCTTGACTATAAATCTCATCACCTTTGAAATCATAAATACCAGCAGCAGGAAGAAAAATATGAGGGACAGTAGCAGGAGAATAGCCATTACTACTTTCGCTATACCTACCCTTGTCTTCTTCGGTCTGTGGCTGGTAAATTATGCAACCTGGTTTTCCATAAAAGGGGCTGGTTTGCAAGCTATAAGACTCTGTCCAGGTAGAAAAGCACTCGTTTATGAGAGCCAGCCACTGTTCTTTACTCGGAAGATGCCATGAGTGGGTAATACCGTCTTCATCGGTTTCACTGCCCCAGCTTCGTGCCGCTTCCAAGGCTGGATAATTGGTTTGATAAAATTCATTTCTCCACTCTTGATGATAGAAATAGTAATTCCAATCGTTTTTGTTCACATGATTATTGCCGCCAATAGGAAACAGTAACATCCCAGCACATTCACCCACATTCTCCGTTGCCCACTTATAGCCAGCGAGTTCAACATAGGCATGACCATTTATGCCATCCGTCCATTTTGCGTAGAGGGTAATGTCTGTAGTCGTACCTTTGGAGAAATCAAATGGTGTCGTGCAGTCTTCATCCGTACACCAGCACCAGAATGCAAAGTTGGATGCAGTTGGGGGTTCCGGGGCTGTGAAAGCCTGGCCGTATGCAACAATCTTGTCTGTCGGTGCAAGTCCTCCATGACCGTTCAAGTTGAACCTGACGGTGTAGGTGGGCTGTCTGTATTCCACTGTCGCAACCATATCCGTTGAGATGTCGGGAATGGTGAAGGTATAGAATCCATTGGGAACATCAGGATTCGGAGTTTCTACATGGTTGTTCCATATACACATAAGTTCCTTGTTC
>JAZQPA010000112.1:0-3913 GCA_045628125.1 Bacteroidaceae bacterium | reverse complement strand
GAAGGAAGCTCACTCCCGTCATAGATGCTTACGGTACGCGGTCCCAAGGCATTGAACAGGTTGTAGCGCAGACCTGCGTTCACTGTCAGTTCCGGGGTTACAGTCCATTCATCCTCCAGATAGAGAGCCGATTCCAGGGCGTTTTCCTGTTCCAGTTGGGAAATGGAACTGGAATGTGCAGTCATGCCACCCACGGGATAACCCAAAGAACTGCCGAAATAAGGCGCTGAGCTGCTTGCCGAGTAAAAATCCTCCTTGCCAGGGTTTACCTTGTAGAGCGTGCTGTTCAGTCCCATCTGCAGGGCATGGCTGTCCCCCAGCTGATAGTTGAAGTGGGCTTTGAGGAAGAACTGATTGATCTGGAAAGATGTGCTGCGGGTATGCGTGAGGTAATTGCTGTTTTCTTCCGTTCTATAATCGTAATGATCCCAGCCAGCAGAAAGACTGGAACTGAACCTGTCGCTATACACCGTGCGCCATTCAGCCGAAGCATTGGCATTGGAATAACCGAATTTGTCCAGCACCTCGCCAAACTTGAATCTGTCGTGGCTGTAATAGCCGTACAGGTTCAGCTTATTCCGCCGGTTGGCAGAGTATGAGATTACGGTGCCCAGATCGTAGAATCCCGCTGTTCCGTTCTTGTATCCGCTCTTCTCGGGCAGCAGCTTCAGCATCCAGTCGCTGTAGGTGCCGCGTGCATCCAGCATGACTGCCAGTCTGTTCCTTACCACGGGAATCTCCAGGTGCCCGCGGCTGGTGAGCAGTCCTATGCTGGCCGATCCGTTGAACTTTTCCTTATCCGGCTCTTTGGGTATGATGTTCAGCACGGAGGATATGCGGCCTCCGTATTGCGCAGGTATGCTGCTCTTGTACAGCTCGGCATCGCTCATCATGTCTGAGTTGAATGCCGAGAACATGCCGAACAGGTGGGTAGGATTCACCACCGTACCGTTGTTGAACAGGATCAGGTTCTGGTCGGTGGCACCACCGCGCACATTGTATCCGCTGGAAGCCTCGCCAACCGTCTTGACACCTGGCAGTGTCTGCACCATTTTCAGCACATCCATCTCACCTAATGCCAGAGGAACGTTCTTCATGAGGGCAGGACTGAATTTCTCCATGCCCACATGCGTAGTGAGCACATTCTCTTTGCGGCCTGAGATGACGATAATCTCGTCCAGCATGTGGTCATCCTCCTCCAGCTCAATCCGGGCAATTCCATCGGTATTGAGCTGGAACTTGCGCTGGGTGTCATAGATGTTCATTCCCTTGATTTCCAGGGTCTGGAAACCGGTAGGAAGCTGCAGGGTGAATGAGCCGTCGGAACCCGTGATGGTCTTTGTGCCGGCAACGGATACCTGCACTCCCTCCTGGGGCACACCGGTCTTGAAGTTCACCACCGTTCCGGTCAGGGTGACACGTCCGTCGGCCGGTCTTTCCTGTTCCGCACCCACACTGTATATCTGGTTCTCGGACGAGGCTATCACCTCGGGAATATAGGCATTGCCCTGATAGGACGCTCTGCGCTGTGCCACGACAGCAGGAATGCCGGTGACCAGTGTGGCAGATGGCAGGATGAACACCTGATTGTCATAGCGGCTCACACGGTAGGCCGTGGGACCCAGCGACTGCTCCAGTCTCTCCTCAGAGAAAGGGGCAAAGGGCAATATTTTCATGGAGTCGGGTGCCAGGCTGTACACCTGAATGCCCTGGCCGCGCAGCTGCCGGATGAACTGTCCCAGCGGTATGCTGTCGTTCTGCTGGGCCATGGCCCATACGGGACTCAGGCATAATGCGGTGAGAAGAAGTATGGCATGTCTCATGGCTCAGGGTATTAATGTATCCAGATAACTGACGCAGCTGACCAGGGAGGTCTCGCGCTGTCCGACTGAGAATTTCAGGTGATGTTCCCTGCGGTAGCGCTTCAGCTCCTGCCTGTATTCGGGGAACAGTCCGACAAACTGGGCGAACGAGCTGACGGGGGTCTGCACACCGCCGACCATGACATAATACTGCTGATGGCTGTTGAAGGTGCGGTACAGCTTGCCCATGCTCTCCGTCCTGGCTCCCACGGTCTTGTAGCGGTGATCCAGCAGGCTGACTTTCCTGCCGGCATAGACCTGGCGGCTGAAGCCTCCCCGGGCCTCATTAGGCACAAAGCGGTGACCATCCAGGGTGAACCATTCCACCAGTTTCTGGTCAGGCACCACCTTGGCGTTCCTCACGGGGCTCATCACCACCACATACTGCTCATGGGCATCGTAGCGCATGGGCACGCCCTCATACACCAGACCCGCATAACAGATGCTGCCCGTACGGAAATCGGATGTGTCCAGATAGGGAATATTGGCCCACACACGCTGCACCAGCTCATCCTCCAGATGGCCCTGGTACAGGTAGGCATAGTCACCTGCTGCCTGCTGGTACAATTGGGTCTCGTACTGCTGGGCATAGGTACTTACCGTCAGGCACATGGCCATGAGCATCAATGCTGCACGCTTGTTTCTCGACATAGAATTAAGTGTTTGTCTTATGTTCCGCAAATTAACCTCTTATATTTAAGACAAAGAACGGAGCGATTCAATCCCACTCCAACGCCCTGTTTCACATTATTTAACGTTAATTCGTTGTCCGGGATTACTTGTATACCACACTGACATTCGAGTTTCCCGTAACAGACTGAAGCGCATAGCCTTCAGTTTTTTCATATGTAATATCAACTATAACGTCCATCGAGCTATGAAGCACATGTGCCTCCATTTCCTTAGGCAAATATAGGGTTACCGGATCCTGAGGATATAATGTGATACGTTGCAGGGTATGATTCTTTGAGAAATCCAGTTCAGACATCAGGGTACCCTCAACTGAGAAAAAGGTCAAATTGGGAATCAGAGAGACATCAAATTCCGGCATTTCACATTGTAAAATATTCAAACTTTGCAAATTCTTAAACTTATATAAGGCACCGATATCTGAGATTATACATTTTTTTAAACCTATACCTTGCAAATTATACATACTGCTCAGCACTTCAATATCTGTTAGTACAGCATTCTCTAAAAAAATGGTTTCCAGATTCAAGAAAACGTCAACACCCTTAAGTGATTTGATGGATTTCTTGGCAGTATAATCATCAATTTTGATGGTATAAACCACTTCTGCCTCATCAGTAGATACTTTCCCACTGTGGTCAAGGTCAAATTCACGGTAACAGAAATTTCGGAGTGCTTCATCCTCAATGTTTACACATACGTCGTCCTCTTCAGGTTCCTGCACTTCATCTTTACTGCAAGAAGAAAAGCTAAGACTCATGACAACAGCGAATGCCGCTAATGATAAATACTTCATACTATTAGGTTTTAGGTTATTTTGCAAAAATATCAACTTTTTTTTATTCAACCAAATCCATAGTAGAATATCAACAAAGGATTTTTACGGATGCAAATATATAGAATTTCTTATAATTTAAGAAAAAAAATTAGGTTAGTATTTTACAATCATTCAACCTAATGATTTTCAATGTATAGAATAAATTTTAAAATTAAATTAGTCTGTCCATCTTTTATGCTATTTTAGGTGGTCAATATCTTATATTTTTAGTACCAACATAAGGATTAGACAATATACAACCTCTATGCCTCTTTATAATTCAATCTTCTTCACATACATCTTAATGCTACGGTCAGGTGATACCACATCTACGATTACACGGTACTTTCCAGGACGGGACGGCATGCGGTGTTCAAATCCTTGGCAGGTATGGACAGACCGTGAGGTCTAGTAATTTTAAGATTCTTCTCCTAAAATTTGGTAGTCCCGGAAACTTGCGCTATTTTCGCAACAGAATACATGATGCAAGAAAAGACCATAGATGTGATGAAGGTGCAGGCAGATTACTCATCAGAGGACACCA
>JAZQPA010000111.1:0-5781 GCA_045628125.1 Bacteroidaceae bacterium | reverse complement strand
CGGCATGGGTAAGAGCCAGGCTGAGGAGGCAAAGGCTGTTGAGTGCGGTTACTGGCACTTGTGGAGAAACAACCCTGCATTGGCAGAAGAGGGTAAGAACCCATTCCAGTTGGACTCTAAGGTTCCTAACTGGGATAACTTCCAGGCATTCCTGGAGGGTGAGGTTCGCTTCCTGTCATTGAAGAAGGCTGCTCCGACCGAGGCTCAGGAGCTGTACGATGCTTGTAAGGCTGCAGCAAAGCGCCGTTACAACAGCTACATCCGCATGAGCAAGATGGATTATGCAGATCCAGATTTGCAGTAATCTACTATCTATATCTAAAAAAAGGCTCCCAAAATTTGGGGGCCTTTTTTTTTACTCTTACCTTTGGCACAGATTTACACTGACACCTATGAACAAACGAGACGCCAAAAGATTTCTTTGCCTTTTTGTGTGCTTGATGTCCTTTCTTTCAGTATGGGCTCAACGTACAGACTCCATTGTCAATGAACTGTGGAGAGAAGCACAATATTATGATAAACGAATAGGGCATTTCGAGTCCAAATTGTACTTGAAGCGTTACGTCAGGAAAAGGGGGAAAAATATCCTTATTGAATTAGTTCCTCAGATGATGAGCTTTGAGAAAGGTGTCAATGAATATATGAGCGAGAGTGTCAGTACCATCAATTATACTGCACCTGACGCTTACGACCGCAAGATAGAATATGCATATGGTACTATTCCCAATCTGAAGAAATCATCGGACATGGTCATGGACTATTTCACGATCAACCTATACAAGGAAACCATGATAAATGACCATTTGCTATCGCCATTCCTCAGTGATAACCGCAATTACTATTACTATCAACTTGACTCTATAAATACTCGAGAGGCATTCGTACACTTTGTACCCAAGTACTCCAACACACAATTTGTAAAAGGATCGTTTGTGTTAGATCTTGAAAATCACCTCGTAAAACAAACCCGGTTTGAAGGAAGATACGAGTTCATGAAATTTGAGGTTGAGTTAAGAATGGGTGAAGAAGGTTTGGAAATGTACTTACCTAAAGAAATCGACCTGGACTATCACTTCAAATTTGCAGGGAATAGCATTGAAGGCCGCTACAATGCAATCCACGATTACGTGCATATCGACCAGGAGTACAACGACAGGCGCAAAAGAAAATCCAGATTTGACCTTACCAACCGCTATGCATTGCAGTTGGACACCACCCGTTTCCTGTTTGATTCTCTGCTAATAGCCCGGAATAGAAGCATTCCGCTCACAATGAATGAGCAACGGATCTATGACCGCTATGCCTATCGGATTGACTCAATAAATCAGAATAAGACTTTCGAAGAGAATCCGAATCAATCAAAGAAATCCATAAACTGGGGAGCCATAGGTGAATCCATGGTTTCCAGTTACAATGTTAATTTACCTCTTTTAGGAAAGGTAAAAAGCTCTGCACTTTTAGCACCTATGCTGTTCCACTATTCCAAGACAAGAGGTTTTGATTTCCGTCAGGAATTGGATTATCAGCATGCCAACAAAAAAGGAAACATTTTCGGATTTAAACCTTTATTAGGTTATAATCTGACATACAATGAGTTTGACTGGCGTATTTCCTTGTCTTACGACTACTGGAAAAAGATTCAAGCGCATACGGAACTGGAAGCTGGCAACGGATTCAGGACTTTCAACAGTGAAATTGTGGAAAAACTGAAAAAAAGGGAAGACTATAACCTTGAAAAGCTGGACTTGAGTTACTTTAATGACATCCATGTCCGCATATCACAGCGTATTGAACCACTAAACGGCTTTCAAATCACAGTAGGAGCATCATGGTATAACCGATGGCTTTCAAACAAAAAAACTAATAACGAATTAGAGGACCTACATTTGAAAGACCATTATAAGACTTTTGCACCACGTGTCAGAGTGGATTGGACACCAGGACGCTATTATTACTGGGACAAGAATCAGAAAGTAACCGTCAAGAGTGCATTCCCCACCCTATCATTGGATTGGGAAACCGGTTTAAAAGGTTTCTTGGGAAGTGAAGCCAGCTATCAGCGTTACGAAGTGGAAATGAGTAAGGAATGGCATAACCAGCAGGAAAAACGCATTTCATTTAAGTTAGGTTACGGTGCATTCACTCAACATGAGGATGATGTCTATTTCATAGACTTTTACAATTTTTCTCACAACCGGCTAGCAGACACCTGGGACGAGGATTTGGGTGGAACCTTCCATCTTCTAAACTATCGCTGGTACAGTTCTGCCAATGAATATTTTAGGAGTCACTTTACTTACGAGTCACCCAACCTTTTCATTGCCAATGCATTAAAAGGTGCGGCTCATGCCATCCAGGCGGAACGTCTTTATTTCAGTGCACTGATAATGAGTCAACTGAAACCTTACATTGAAGTGGGTTACGGTATTGCTACCCCAATTGTCGACCTGGGCTTGTTTGGGGCAATTAAGAATGGAAAGCCCGATGCTATAGGCGTAAAGTTCTCATTCGAATTGTTCAAATAAAAAAGGCTCCCGGTTGGGAGTCTTTTTATGTTATTTTCTAATCGCCTTAGCCTTTGCTTCTGCTCTTTCGGCCTTTTCTGCTGCCTTTTCAGCTGCCTTCTGAGCCTTTTCCAAATTTGATTTGGTCTTAATAGCTGTGTCTATAGTCTTTTTCTTATCTTTCAAATCTGCCAATCGCGCCTTTTTTTCTGCCAATTGCTGAATCAGAGTAGAGTTGCCTTTATCCAACTTGAGTTGAGACTTGACAGTCTTAATCTCGTTGTTCAATACAGTAATCTCACCTTTATAACGAGCACTAAGCTCTCTGTCAGACATATTGTTCTGTGCAAAGACCGGTGCTACAGACATCAAAGCCAGAGCAACCAAACAAAATAATTTTTTCATGAGTTTATCTTTTAATTAGTTTTTTCCCCTTGTGTCGCAAAAGTAAGAAGTTTTGATGAGAAAATCAATTTTTAATCATAAAAACTTCAAGCATTGAGGCAAACTTTTCAGTTTTGCCCCAATGCTCTACTATATATATAGACGTACAATGGAGAATCTGGCCTTAGGCTTATCTGTTAATTATCTGCCAACGGTGCAGCCTGCTGGTATTTACGTTTACCCAATTTCCGGTCCATCAAGAACAGTGACGAGAAATTGAGCATGGGGACACAATCCTTGTCGGTTACCACACAAGGGCGCATTTGCTGGATGATGTCACGAGCCACTTCCTCTTCCTCAACCTGCTCATCAATAAACCATTGCATATGACTGATAGTGGCATAGTCCTGTTGCCGCATGGCTTCGTGAGTCAATTCATGAATCATTGATGTGACCCTCTGCTCGTGTTTCAAAGCATCTTCGAACATGCAGAGCGGTGAATCCCATGAAGTTGGAACTGCAGCGATGGGTTCCAGCAGAACCTTTCCATCCTGTGCTGTGATGTAACGCTGCAGGATACGCGAGTGATCAAATTCCTCGCGTGCCTGCACAAAGAACCAGTTCGTCATTCCAGGCAATCCCTTACTGTCAGCATCCATAGACATGGACAGATACAGATAAGCCGACCATAATTCGGCATTGACTTGCTTATTTAGCAATCCTTCAATTTTCTTCGTTATCATATTCGTAAATATTAATAGTTAATAGCTTCTTTTCTTTTTAAAAACCCTTCTGCCTGCCTTCACGGCAAGCAGAAGGTAAAACACTTAAAACACCAAATTCATTATAAGACTGAAAAACATGTCGCTACACATCTTGTGATTTCTATACTGCAAAAGTAGTGTACAAAAACACCAAATCACAGTCATTTCTGTTATTCGTTCTAACCCTGTTATTAGCGATTCTTAATACGGAATGATTCTTCATACTCTTCGCTACGCGAAGAGTTACAAAAAGAAAAATTATTTGTCAAAATCAATATTTTGGTGTACATTTGCATCGAACAACAAAACTATTTTACTATGGCGTCAAAAGTTTACTTTACAGATTTACGAACAAGACCTGGACACAGCCTGCTTCAGAAACTGGAGGCTATGGTTAAGCGTGCCGGAATGGAGCAGATTGATTTCAAGGATAAATATGTAGCCATCAAGATTCACTTCGGCGAGTTTGGTAATGTGGCGTATATCCGTCCTAATTATGCAGCAGTCATCGTTAAACTTATCAAGGATTTGGGTGGAAAGCCTTTCCTAACTGACAGTAACACCTTATATAGTGGTAGCAGAAGCAATGCAGTTGACCACCTGCAAACAGCCATGCTGAACGGATTCAATCCTATTTCTGCGGGATGTAACGTGATTATTGCTGACGGTTTGCGCGGAACAGATGAGCGCATCGTTGACGTTCAGGGAGCATACTGCCCTGCACCTAAGATTGGTGCCGCTATAGCCGAGGCAGACATAGTCATCAGTCTGACTCATTTTAAGGGTCATGAGCAGGCCGGTTTTGGTGGTGCACTGAAGAACTTGGGAATGGGTTCTGGTAGTGTTGCCGGCAAATTGGATATGCACTCTACAGCTCAACCAAAAGTAGACGAAGAAAAATGTCTTGGATGTAAGATTTGCGAGAAGAATTGTGCTCACGATGCCATTCACGTGGTAGACAAGAAAGCGGTTATCAACTATGATAAATGTGTAGGTTGTGGTCAGTGTGTAGCTCTCTGCAAAACCGAAGCAGCCATGATGGGAAGTGAGGAGAGTGGCATTGTACTGAACTGTAAGATTGCCGAATACTCAAAAGCCGTACTTAAGGGAAAGCCTAATTTCCATGTGGCATTTATCATGAATGTAAGCCCTGAATGTGATTGCTGGGGACATAATGATGCAGCAATCGTTCCGGATTTGGGTATGGCAGCATCATTCGACCCTGTGGCACTTGATCAGGCCTGTGTGGACATAGTCAACAACGCTCCACGCTTGGCTACAGACAATCAGTTGAGCCAGAAGGTTGAAGAAGCTCACGGTCATGGTTGTCATTGCCATGAACACAATCATGAGGATAGCGACAAGTTCCGCATGCTTCATCCAAACACCAACTGGCAGTCAGGATTGACTTATGCAGAGGAAATCGGCATCGGAACCCGTGAATACGAACTGATCAAGATGTAAATTCCTTAAAGTGGGCAGCCCTCCACTAAAAGGACATAAACAAAAGATTTTCAGAATACTTATTTAGTGGAGAGTTCATTTCAACTCTCCACTAACCTTCCACTAAGCCTCCACTAACTCTCCACTGAAAAAAAGTGAAGAACCAGTGAAGACCTTTTTATTCCGATATAGCGGAAAGATTGGGGCTTCATAGATGATACAATTATTCCGCTACTACGGAAAAAATATTCTGTCTCTATGGAAAAGTTCAGTTCTATTAATCAGCAAACTTCAACTGTAACTGATCCTTACTGACAGTCAACTCCACTTCTGCCCCCATAATCAAAGGATAGTTCACATCACCATGTCCGGCAGGAAAGCCAAAAGCAATTGGAATAGAGCAATCTTTCAGGATTTCGGCCACCATGTGTTCCTCAGAAGGCCATGCTCCTGTTTTTTCATAATCCGTGAACTGGCCGAACAGTACACCTTGAACACGATCAAAGACGCCCAACAGTTTCAAGTGATTAATCATACGGTTTACACGCTCGAAACTTTCTTCTACTTCTTCAATAAATAAAATAACCGGCTCATTCTTGTCAAAATGCTGAAGGCAATCCAAAGAAGATCCACTCACTCCATCATATACAGACAAATTGCCACCAAACAAGCGTCCTTTTACCTGT
>JAZQPA010000110.1:0-2597 GCA_045628125.1 Bacteroidaceae bacterium | reverse complement strand
TCCTTCGAGCGCATAGCAGTTTTTCACGCTGCCGTTTGTTGCCAACATGTCAGTAATACCACTGCCGTCACTGAAGACATGACCAACGTTATAGCAATTCGTGATACTTGCGTTTTCACGGCACCAGCCTGCAATGCCGCCACCCCATGCCACCGTGGCTGCATTGTAGCAGTTGTCAATGAGTCCGTAAGCCATGTCGCCGCAGATGCCGCCGTTCAAGCCACCACCACTCATGTAACTGTCAACCAAGCCGAGGTCATGGATATATGCACCTTCGCCTGTCTTGCCGAACAGACCTACGCTTAAACCCGTATCATACCGGTTGTGGTACAGTCCGCTGATGGTGTGACCATTTCCGTCGAACTCTCCGCAGAACACCTTGTCGGAACTGCCTATAGGTATCCACCCCTTGGACGGCGTTCCGTTAAGGCTGCCGTCGGCCTTCAGCACATTGCTGTTGCCTACGATGTCCTTCGTCAGTTTTCCACACAGGTCCTTACTGCCCATCATACTTACCTCAAGGGCAAAGCCATAAAGGTTTAAGTAGTTCTCTATTTCCAAAGGATTTTCCTTTGTGCCGTCACCCTTACCAGAACGCCATGAGCGCACAGTTTTACCTCCCCAATTGTTGCCAATATCTTCTGTGACTTCTTTTACATAAATCGTGGCAGGACAGTTATTAAAGGTCTCTTTCCCAATTGATGGTTGTTTGTTGCCAAAATAGTATATCTCGCCTAACGCTCCAGCGTCTTCAAAAGCTCTGCGCCCTATATTATTTATATTACCTTGGATAATGACTCTTCGCAAACTATAACATTTTAAAAATGCTATCTCGCCGATATTTTCCACAGAACTTGGTAGACAAACAGATACTAATCCTTCACAGAGACAAAATGCAGAATATCCTATTTCTTTCACGGCAGGTGGAATGATAATAGATTGTAAATCTGGATTTCTTTCGAATGTGTATCCATAGATTCCGGTCAGCGGATTTTCTAAGTACATGATTCCCTCACCGTTATCGTAGGTATTCAGTATGCAACTTAGACCGCCAATGGTCTTTCCACTTATGGTAGTATATCTCAGTTTTTGTGTTTCCGGAATTGCAGATATCTTGCCGTTGAAGTTAAAATGGCTGTTGAAATCGTTGAGTCGGTCTGCATCCCTAACCCATACATGGGCTGTGGAAGCATCATCCAACCAATGATTTCCAAACGCAGGAGACTTACTCGACATGAAATAGACTGTTGCCAGTTTAGGACAACTGTAGAAAGCATCGTCCCCGACAGATGAGACATCACCCAAAATATCCAATCGGTCTAATACCTTACAATCGTAGAATGCGTATTGCCCTATCTGAGACGCACCACCGATAGTAACTTTCTGCAATGCATTGCACTCTCGGAAGGAACTCTCGCCAATGACCAGGTCAGGTGCACTGTTCCTCAGGTCAATCTCCTTGCAGGAATTGTTCCGATAGAAAGCATACTTTCCAATTGACTTCAACGATGTAGCCTTGCTGAAGTCAAGGCTGCTGACGTCACTCAAATAGAAGCAATACTGAGGTATTTCCGTTACCTGAGGACCAAATTCGACTTTCAATTCTCTGAAATCGCCCTTGTAGAACGGAGCATAATCTATCTTGCCATTGTTCTCTTCCTGGTACTTGAGGTTTCTGCCAATATAGATCTCCTTCAGGGGTTTATCCCATGAGAACGCTCCATAACCACCTGTAGTGCGGTAGCAGAATAGGTCCTTGTCACCATCATCCAATACGATTTTCCAAAAATAACATGTATTGCTTTCCAATGCAAAGGCTTCCAGAACTTCAACCGTGTTTGGAATATAGACCTCACGGTAGTGTGTTGTACCAGGATCAAATTCAGGAAGAGCCAATTCACCGATAGCGACCACTTTGTATTCTATGCCGTTGTACTGAACACTTGATGGCAATCTCGTCCCAACAAGATCCATTACTATTCTTGTGCAAACGGCACAATTACCACTGACGGTCCTTTCCGATTTTTGATAAGTGTAACTGTAATTCGTGTAGAGTTCGTATGTACTACCCTTCACTTCCACATTTCCCACATAAGTCCCTCCACGTTCGCCATAAAGAGCCCAAGAATTCATGCAGCACATCATCAGTACTGCCGAAACTAAAAGTCTTGTAAAGTTTCTTTTCATAGTTTTGAGTTTTTATTTGTTATTAATCGAATAGGTATCAAATCCACAATTTCTTTGTGAATATGCAAATATAAGGCAAAGAAATGAAATGACCAAATTTTTTGGAAAAATAAAACGCAAACCCTAACGCAAACGCAAAACTCGTTGACTCTAAAAGCCTTTAACTCCCTTAACTCCAAAACTCCGAATCTACTCAACATTATGATTATATGGAAGGAATTGCAGGTCTAAAACACACTTAAAAATGACAAATTGACTTTTTGACAAAATGACTTTTTGACTTGTTGACTCGTTGACTTGTTGACTCAAAAAGCCATTGGTTATGGCTTTTCAACCCCACTTGATTTTAACAAATTAATTTTTTAATAAATAAACAAAATCGCCACCCATTTGGGGAACCCAATGAGTGG
>JAZQPA010000109.1:0-14221 GCA_045628125.1 Bacteroidaceae bacterium | reverse complement strand
AACATGGGTGCCCGAATCAGCGGCATAGCATCCAATTTGCTGACCATTGAAGGTGTTGAGAGCCTTCACGGTTGCGAGCATCGTCTGCTTCCCGATATGATCGAGGTGGGCAGTTTCATCGGTATGGCAGCTATGACTGCCAGTGAGATTACCATCAAGGGCGCAGGAATTGAACGTCTGGGTATTATTCCAGACGCATTCCGTCGTCTGGGCATACAGATGGAAATGCGCGGTGACGATATCTTTATTCCGGTTCAGGAGCATTATCAGATCGATTCTTTTATCGATGGAACCATTATGACCTTAGCCGATGCTCCATGGCCAGGACTGACACCCGACTTGCTGAGTGTGATGCTGGTAGTGGCTACACAAGCCAAGGGTAGTGTGCTGTTCCATCAGAAAATGTTTGAGAGCCGACTGTTCTTTGTCGATAAGCTGATTGATATGGGTGCTCAGATTATTCTCTGCGATCCTCATCGTGCCGTGGTTATCGGTCACGACCGTAACCATCAGTTGCGTGGCCGCCGCATGGCCTCACCTGATATCCGTGCAGGTATTGCCTTGCTGATTGCTGCATTGAGTGCTGAGGGAGTGAGCCGTATCAGTAATATTGAGCAGATAGACCGCGGTTATCAGAATATAGAGAATCGTCTCAAGGCTTTGGGTGCTCATATTTCCCGTGTACAGATATGATTAGAGACAACGAGGTAATACGTATAGGCACATTGACCAAGACGCATGGTGTGTCGGGCGAGGTAGTGATGCAGTTCACCGATGATGTTTTTGATCGGGTAGAGTGTGATTACCTGATTTTGAAGATAGATGGTATTCTGGTGCCATTTTTCATGGACGAATACCGGTTCAAATCAGACACTTCAGCTTTGGTTAAGTTTGAACGGGTGGATGATGCGGTAGCCGCAGCCCGGTTGCAGGGTATTGAGGTGTACTTCCCATTGGATTTGGCCGAACAGGCAGATGATGGTGAATTAACCTGGAGCCATTTTGTAGGCATGAAGGTTACTGATGAGGTGGAGGGTGATTTGGGTGAAATCGTTCATGTGGATACCCAGACCATTAATACCTTGTTTGAGTTGGACGGCCCTCGCGGTTCGTTGCTCATTCCTGCCCAGGAGGAGTTTATTGTAGATTTAGACCGTAAGGCAAGAATGCTCACCGTGCATTTGCCCGAGGGTTTATTGGATTTATAAGATATGGCAAGAAGGGATAGAAAATCGTATCGCCTTTGGTTGTACGATGAGGCTCAAGGCGAGAATATTTGGGGCATGGCCGTAACACCGGGAAAAATGGTGCTATGGGTGTTCCTTCTGGTGATTGTACCTTTTTGTCTGGGCACAGGATTGGTGTATACCGTCATGAAAAACCAGAACGAGGCAGCGGCACAGCGCCATCATGAGCAGTTGCTGGAATGTACCCGGCAGATTGATTCTTTGGCGGTACGCGTACGCCAGCAGGATATGTATTGGAATAATCTGCAACAGGTAATGTCCGGTGATATTCCTTTCGATACCACAGCTCTGGACCTGACAGCCTTAAAGCATCAGAAAGTGGAGCTGATGAAGGCTTCGGACGAAGAGATTAGATTGCGTGAGCAGGTCCATGCCCAAGAACAGAACAAAGAAGCAAACTGACATGAAGAAACAAATTGCGATATTAGGGTCAACCGGATCTATTGGAACTCAGGCCTTGCAGGTCATTGAGGAGCAGCATGATCTGTATGAGGTTTATGCGTTGACAGCCAACAACCGTGTGGAATTGCTGGCAGAACAGGCCCGCCGTTTCCACCCTGAGGTGGTGGTTATTGCCAACGAGGCAAAATATGAACAGCTGAAGGAGGCTTTGGCCGATCTGCCCATCAAGGTGTATGCCGGTGCCGATGCCTTGTGCCAGGTGGTTCAGGCAGGGCCGATAGATATTGTCCTCACTGCTATGGTGGGATTTGCAGGTTTACCTCCAACGATAAGTGCCATCCGTGCCGGAAAGGCGATAGCTTTGGCAAATAAGGAAACACTGGTGGTAGCCGGTGAGCTGATTAATGCGCTGGCGCAAGAGTACAGAGTGCCTATCCTGCCTGTGGATTCCGAGCATTCGGCCATCTTCCAGTGTCTGGCAGGTGAGGACCAGAACCCGATAGAGAAGATTCTGCTTACCGCATCCGGTGGACCGTTCCGTACCTGTACCCTGGAGCAGCTGGCTCATGTCACAAAGACTCAGGCCCTGAAGCATCCGAATTGGGATATGGGTGCAAAGATTACCATTGATTCGGCAACTTTGATGAACAAGGGATTTGAGGTGATTGAGGCCAAATGGCTGTTTGGTGTTCGTCCGGAACAGATTGAGGTGGTGGTTCATCCGCAGTCGGTGATTCACAGTGCTGTGCAGTTCCAGGATGGTGCTATCAAGGCTCAGTTGGGTGTGCCTGATATGCGCTTGCCAATCCAGTACGCATTCAGCTATCCTAAGCGCCTGAAGGCATCGTTTGACCGTTGTGACTTGTTCAGCATCGGCAATCTGACCTTTGAAAAGCCCGACACCAGCCGTTTCCGTTGCCTGGCACTGGCCTTCGAATCGCTGAACCGTGGGGGAAACATGTCCTGCATTGTCAATGCGGCCAATGAAATAGTGAACCGTGCCTTCCTGGAGGACCGTGTGGCCTTCTTGCGCATGGCCGAGATTATTGAGGAGACCATGACTAAGGTAGCATTCATTCAGAAACCTACCTACGAGGATTATCTGGCAACCGACGCCGAGGCACGCCGTGTGGCAGAAAGTATGATATAAAAACAATACAATATAGATGGAAGTATTTTTGATAAAGGCCTTACAGATGATATTGGCACTGTCTATTCTGGTGGTGCTGCACGAGGGAGGACATTTCTTCTTCTCCAAGCTGTTTGGCGTTCGTGTAGAGAAATTCTTTTGCTTTTTTGATCCCTGGTTCCATATCGTAAGTACCAAGGACCGCTGGGTGCGTAAACTGTTTAATCGCCCCATTCCCGAGAAGAACGAGAAAGGTGAGGAACCTTATTCCGGAACAGAATATGGTCTAGGTTGGATTCCACTGGGCGGCTATGTGAAGATTGCCGGAATGATAGACGAGTCTATGGATACCGAGCAGATGGCACAGCCGGAGCAGCCTTGGGAGTTCCGTGCCAAACCGGCTTGGCAGCGTCTGCTGATTATGGTGGGCGGTGTATTGGTCAACTTTGTGCTGGCCCTGTTCATCTATTCCATGGTGCTGTACACCTGGGGTGACAGCTATGTGCCAATCCAGAGCTACAGCCAGGGAATGAGTTTCAATGAGCGTGCTCAGGAGATTGGTTTCAAGAACGGCGATATTCTGCTGGCCACCGACCAGGGCGAGATTACTGCCCGTAAAACCGGTGATGTGTTCCGCACCATTGCCGATGCCAAGACCGTGACCGTAAAGCGCGATGGCCAGGAAGTCACTATTGATATGCCCGAGGAACTGAGCCTGTTGGATATGGTCAACGAGGTCCCACAGTTCATGGAGATGCTTATTCCTAACGTGGTGGATAGTGTGGTGGCAGGTATGCCTGGTGCTGAGGCCGGCTTGAAGGCTGGCGATAAGATTGTGGCTTTCAACGGACATGCCATTGGCAACTACAATGAGTTCATGAATGAGATTGCCCGCATCAATGACCAGACCCTGGAGGCTACTGCCGAAGACAGCTTAAAGTTGCGTCATGCCACCATGGTAGTGGAGCGTGCATCGGAGTGTGATACCCTGCAGCTGGTCATGACTCCAGAGTTTAAGATAGGCTTTACCGCCAAGCTGCCGGAGTACGAGACCGTTAAGTTGGAATACGGCTTTTTTGAGGCCTTCCCTGCCGGTATTGCCTACGGATGGAATGTGCTGAGCGGTTATGTCAGCGACATGAAGTATGTGTTCACCAAGAAGGGAGCCAAGAGTGTGGGCGGTTTTGCCACCATCGGAAGCATCTTCCCTGCATCTTGGGATTGGCATGCATTCTGGAACATGACAGCCTTGCTGAGTATTATCCTGGCATTCATGAACATTCTGCCTATTCCGGCATTGGATGGCGGTCATGTGCTGTTCCTGCTGTGGGAGGTCATTACCCGCCGCAAACCTAACGATAAATTTATGGAGTATGCTCAGATGTTCGGTATGGGTATCCTGTTCCTGCTGATGATTTGGGCAAACCTGAATGATGTAATACGATTCCTATTCTAATTTTCAAATAACGAATTATGGCAAAACCTAGCATACCAAAGGGTACACGCGACTTCTCTCCGGTAGAGATGGCCAAGCGTAATTATATTTTCAATACCATCCGTGAAGTGTTCTACCTGTTCGGTTTCCAGCAGATTGAGACCCCAAGCATGGAGAACCTGTCCACCCTGATGGGTAAGTATGGTGACGAGGGTGATAAACTGCTTTTCAAGATACAGAACAGTGGCGACTATTTCAAGGGACTGACCGACGAGGAACTGCTGAGCCGTAACGCTGCAAAGCTGGCCAGCAAGTTCTGCGAGAAAGGCTTGCGTTACGACCTGACCGTTCCGTTTGCCCGTTACGTGGTGATGCACCGTGAGGAGATAGCTTTCCCATTCAAGCGTTTCCAGATTCAGCCGGTATGGCGTGCCGACCGTCCTCAGAAGGGCCGTTACCGCGAGTTCTATCAGTGCGATGCTGATGTGGTGGGCAGTGACTCCCTGCTGAACGAGGTGGAACTGATTCAGATGATAGACCGTGTGTTCCGCAAGTTCGGTATCCGTGTGTGCATCAAGATGAACAACCGTAAGATCTTGAGCGGCCTGGCTGAGATGATTGGCGAGGCAGACAAGATTGTAGACATTACCGTGGCTATCGACAAACTGGATAAGATTGGTTTGGAGAATGTCAACAAGGAATTGGAGGAGAAGGGCATTCCTGCCGAGGCTATCGAGAAATTGCAGCCAGTCATCATGCTGCAGGGAACCAATGCCGAGAAACTGGCCACTCTGAAGCAGGTATTGGCTGGAACCGAGACCGGTTTGAAGGGCATTGAGGAATGTGAGTACATCCTGAATGTACTGGAGAATCTGGGCGGTACCCAGAATGAACTGGAACTGGATCTGACCCTGGCCCGCGGATTGAACTATTATACCGGTGCCATCTTCGAGGTGAAGGCACTGGATGTTGAGATTGGTAGCATCAGTGGTGGTGGCCGTTACGACAACCTGACCGGTGTGTTCGGTATGCCAGGTGTCAGCGGTGTAGGCATCAGCTTCGGTGCCGACCGTATTTACGATGTGCTGAACCAGTTGGATCTGTATCCAAAGGACGCTGTAAATGCCACCCGTCTGCTGTTCGTGAACTTTGGCGAGGCTGAGGCTGCTTTCAGCATGAAGGTGCTCTCGCAGGTTCGCGATGCCGGCATCAATGCCGAGATTTGCCCGGATAGCAGCAAGATGAAGAAACAGATGGCTTATGCCAATGCCAAGCAGGTACCGTTTGTGGCCATCGTTGGTGAGAGCGAGTTGGCCGAGGGTAAGATCAACCTGAAGAACATGATTACCGGTGAGCAGTCATTGGTAACCCCAGAGGAACTGATTGAGAAGATAAAGTAAGGGCTTTCTTGCCATTTTGTCACTTTTTTGGTGACAGGCATGACATGTTTCCTGTTTGGCACACCGTGTGTACATTTATTATTCGAAAAAAGTAAAACTTAAAAAATAAAATAGAATTATGAGCATTAAACCATTAGCAGATAGAGTTCTGATACTCCCTGCACCAGCTGAAGTGAAGACAAAGAGCGGTATCATCATTCCTGATTCAGCACAGGAGAAGCCTCTGCGTGGCGAGGTTGTTGCCGTAGGTGGTGGCACCAAGGACGAAGAGATGGTACTGAAAGAAGGCGATCAGGTATTGTACGGCAAGTACGCTGGTACCGAGTTGGAGCACGAGGGTGTTAAGTATCTGATTATGCGTCAGAGCGACGTTGTAGCAATCTTAGGTTAAATTGACAATTGACAATTGATAATTGACAATAGCTTCCCCCTCTGTCATTCTGAGTTTCCCCTCTGTCATTCTGAGCGAAGCGAAGAATCTTGAGCGAAGCGAATAAAAAAAAACAAAAAAAATCATGGCAGCAAAAGATATTAAATTCAATATTGAGGCTCGTGAGCAGCTGAAGCAGGGTGTTGACCAGTTGGCTAATGCCGTTAAGGTAACCCTGGGCCCTAAGGGTCGTAACGTAATTATCGAGAAGAAGTTCGGTGCACCTCACATCACTAAGGACGGTGTGACTGTAGCAAAGGAAGTAGAGTTGGAGGATGCATTCCAGAATACCGGTGCTCAGCTGGTAAAGAGTGTAGCCAGCAAGACCGGTGACGATGCCGGTGATGGTACCACCACTGCTACCGTATTGGCACAGGCTATCGTAGGTGTAGGTTTGAAGAACGTTACCGCAGGTGCTAACCCAATGGATTTGAAGCGCGGTATCGACAAGGCCGTAGCTAAGGTAGTTGAGAGCATCAAGAATCAGGCAGAGACCGTTGGTGATGACTATGACAAGATTGAGCAGGTTGCTACCATCTCTGCAAACAATGATCCAGTGATCGGTAAGCTGATTGCTGACGCTATGCGTAAGGTTTCTAAGGATGGTGTAATCACTATCGAGGAGGCTAAGGGTACCGACACCACCATCGATGTGGTAGAGGGTATGCAGTTCGACCGCGGTTACCTGTCACCATACTTCATTACCGATACCGAGAAGATGGAGTGCGTTATGGAGAACCCTATGGTACTGATGTACGACAAGAAGATCAGCAACCTGAAGGATATGCTTCCTATTCTGGAGCCAGCTTTGCAGACCGGCCGTCCATTGCTGATCTGTGCTGAGGATGTAGATTCAGAGGCTCTGACCGCATTGGTAGTAAACCGTCTGCGTCAGCAGTTGAAGATCTGTGCTGTTAAGGCACCAGGCTTCGGCGACCGTCGTAAGGCTATGCTGGAGGATATCGCTACCCTGACCGGTGGTATCGTAGTATCAGAGGAGAAGGGCATCCAGTTGGAGCAGGCTACTCTGGAGATGCTGGGTACTGCAGAGAAGATTGTTGTTTCCCGTGAGAATACAACTATCGTAAACGGTGGTGGTGATCCTGAACTGATTCAGGAGCGTATCGCACAGATCCGTACCGAGATGAACAATTCTAACTCTACTTATGATAAGGAGAAGCTGCAGGAGCGTCTGGCTAAGATGAGCGGTGGTGTTGCTGTTCTGTATGTAGGTGCTGCTTCCGAGGTAGAGATGAAGGAGAAGAAGGACCGTGTAGACGATGCACTGTGCGCTACCCGTGCAGCTATCGAGGAAGGTATCGTTCCTGGTGGTGGTGTTACTTACATCCGTGCTATCGATGCATTGGAGACCCTGCAGGGTGACAATCAGGATGAGACCACCGGTATCGGTATCATCAAGCGTGCCATCGAGGAGCCTCTGCGTCAGATTGTAGCTAACGCTGGTAAGGAAGGTGCAGTAGTTGTAAATGCTGTTCGTGCCGGTAAGGACGACTTCGGTTACAACGCCCGTACCGATAAGTACGAGAACATGCTGGCAGCCGGTGTGGTTGACCCTGCTAAGGTTACCCGTGTGGCATTGGAGAATGCAGCAAGTATTGCAGGCATGTTCCTGACCACCGAGTGTGTCATTGTAGAGAAGAAGGAAGACAAGCCAGAAATGCCAATGGGTGGTCCAGGCATGGGCATGGGCGGTATGATGTAATACCATTTGTCCTTTTTGACATAAATTTTCCTCGCTTCCCCCTCAGGGAGGCGAGGATTTTTTGTATCTTTGCGACAGAATATAAGAGAGTATGTTAGGAACCATTGTAAATACATGTACCATTCTGATTGGAGGCGCATTTGGTGCCACAGTCCGGTCAGGTATCGGTGATAAATATAAGAAAGCCCTGTTCGACGGTTTGGGCCTCTGCTGTCTGGTGCTGGGCATTAATGCCGCTTTACCCAATATGGCAAAGAGCGAGTATCCTGTGCTGTTTATCCTCAGCATAGCCATAGGTACCCTGATTGGCACCAAGTTGGATTTGGCTGGCCGTATAGACCGGATGAATGCCAAGCTCAATGCCCGTAACGGTAATGAGAACAATGGCCTTCAGGGATTGATGACCGGCGTGCTGCTATACTGCATTGGTACATTCAGTATTGTGGGCCCTGTATTGTCTTGCCTGTCGCCCAGCCAGGGATGGGCATTTGGTGAGTCGGCCAACACCTTTTTATATACAAATTCCACACTCGACCTGGTAACCTCTGCTGTGCTGGCAGCCAGTTATGGATGGATTATGCTGCTTGCGGCTCCTATCTTGTTCTGCTGGCAGGGAATGTTCTATGCCATTGCCTATTTCTGCGGTGACGGAATGCCGGAGCCCATGCGTGTGGAACTGAGCATTGTGGGTGGTGTGCTTATCGTCAGTTCCGGAATCTCTATCTTGGGCATAAAGGATTGCAAGACGGTCAATCTGTTACCGTCCTTACTGATTCCTGTCCTGTTCTATCTCATCAAGGCGATAATCTGCTGAAGGCGTGTCTTAGAATTGCTTACTGAACCGTATACATAGTGGTCACTTAAGTGACTGCTATTTTTGTCTTTCTGATTCCTGGTGTATTCTTTATCTTTGCAATCGGCATTGCCAAAATGAAAAAAATAAGGGAATGTACACCTGTCTATATCTGTTGTATGCTTTGTAAAATGCAGTGATTTAAATAATTGCATTAAACTCATGGTGGAATAAAAAGTACACCTCAAATATTTCTTTATATAGGGTGTATTGCTTACTTTTGCAATTGGAAAGACAAGATTAAGTAAAACACTATGAAGAAACTTTTTCATTCCGCTGTAGTAGCATTATTGTCTATACTGATTTATTCGTGTACATCAGGTGGCGTACACCCCAATTTAGGGAGGGCTTATGCTCTGCTAAATATCGCTCCTGATAGTGCAATGCATATATTGTCTCAAACCGACAGACGTAAATTTTCAGATACAGAGAAAGCCCTGTTTGCGTTGTATTATTCCATTGCACAGGATAAAAGTGGGCTGGATGTCAACAGGGATACGCTATTAAGAACGGCTTATGATTATTTTATGAATAAGCCCAATGATTCCCTGTTTGCCAAGTGTAATTACTATATGGGACTATACTATCAGCAGGTGGACAGTTCCAAACATGCTATAGATTGTTTTCATAGGGCCATTCGTTCCTCTGCCCAGCAACATGATTGGTATACTCAGTATCTGGCTTCAAACAGACTGAGTTGGGAAATCTACCATAATGAACCGGAGGAGGGACTCTACTATGCCAGGGAAGCCTATCGTTTATATGAGCAGTTGGGGGCATCAAATATCAAAAACAGAGTATACCTTATTTTGCGTGTAGAGGACTGTTATAGATATATGGGGAAAACAGATTCCGCTTCTTTGTATCTGAAAGAGGCTTTACGATTATCTGAGGAATCGAATGATAAGGATCTTTTGGGAGACACCTATATTTCAGTCTCAAAGGTGTACCGGTCTGTATCCATGCCGGATTCTGCTCTTTATTACGCTAAGCTGGCTTGGAACATCTCAGATAAAAAAGAGGCAGCCAGTTATTCCTATCTGGCCTACTGCTTTCTGGATGTGGATTCTCTGGCTCAGGCAGAATATCTGTTTAAGAGTTTACTTCATCATCCTTCAAGTAACTATACTAAGTATAATGCCTATAATGGTCTCCTGAAAATATGCGTGAGAAAGAGAGATTTTGATCATCTTGAATCCTATTCAGATTCTGCTCAATATGTGCTAAAAACCATATATCAGTCCAGTGAAACTGACAATCAGAGCTACCGGAAAGATAATTTGGAAATGTCCGACCGTAATAACCGGTTGGATACAGATTTGAGCATCACTAAATTCAGTTTCTTTGTATATATACTTGTGTCGCTGTTTGTAGTGGCAGGCATAGGTTTCTGTTTTCATTCCTACCGCGTGATTTCAAAAAAGAAGTCATTAATAGAAAAACAGGAGGCCGATATGCTTTTATCCCAGGAAAGACACCTACGGGAACTGGCGGAGGTTAACACTCAAAAGCAAAAGGAAATATTGGAAATGCAACATAAGCTCAATACGGAGAAACACCGCATTCAACTTGAAAATACAGAAAAACAATTAGCCATACTAAAGCAGTATGTAATTTCCAAGATGCAGTTTGCGCAAGATTTAGACAAATTTAAAAAACAGAAGAAAATCAACGATTTGACCAGTGATGACTGGCTTGAAATTGAATTATTCCTTAACGATACAGTTGCAGGTTTCATGACATCATTCAGAGAGTCTTTTCCCGGTCTAAAAGAAAACGAGTTCCAGTTATGCATGTTGCTGAAACTGGATTTTAAGAATCAGGATTTGGCCCGTTTCTATGGCATAAGGCAGGAATCGATAAAGCATAAATTACTTATGCTTAAATCAAAATTAGGATTAGAAAAATCATCGTTCTCTGCACGGGAATATATAAAAACGTGGATAAAAGATTAGTTCCGTACACCTCTTTTTTTTAGTAAATGTGGGGTAATCTGATTGAAATATAATGATTTGACAATTGGATTTGTTGCTTAAAAAAAGTACACCTATGTTATTTCTTTTTATAATTTGTTTGATTTACCTTTGCATTAAAAATATTGATATAAACTATTATTCTGGAAATGTTCAATTGTTGGTTGTGTCCAATGAAGGTTTGACTTGTGTAAATGAGAACTACACATCTAGTGGCTGTTTGACTATTATTGAAAATCTCGCTCAGCTACATAATGGAGCCTATTCTGTAACCATTATTTTACAGAGTGGTGATGTTTATTTGGGCAGTTTTAGAATAGAGTAAACTAGTGTTCTCTTGTTAGGAATTTAGGAGGTTTCACAGAAGAATCATTGACTTAATATTGACACAAGTAATATTCATTGTCCGATAATTGTAAATCAAATAACCATTAAATCTAAACATATGATAAAGAAAACACTCTTTTTTGCAAGTCTAGCTTTGATGGTTTCTTGTCAGGATTCCATTTATGAGTTTGAAATGGACAGTCAAACCGAAAAGCAGACCCGTTCCGTAGAACTGTCTACGGAAGATTATTACTGGTTCGGTGAGGAGAAAATTCCAATCAGAGAAGTACCGAATAAGTCTTTTGTGCTTTTTGATGAAAAGTATGAGGAACAGGTGAAAAGCTCGCTGCCTGTTTCAAAAACGGCAGATGGCTTATGCATCTATGACTTCAATTACAGTGGTACCGACATGTCAGGTGACTCAGCGGAAAAGTTCCAGCATTGCAAATGGGCTGAGGTTGACATGGATTCCGAATTTGCAGGTAAGTTCACGTTTGTAAAATATGCAGCTCCGTTCTATTTTGGTATCAATGATGAACCCATGCCCCTGACCAATCTGATTTGTGTTACACTTAAGGGCGATGGGGATCTTGACGTTTTAAAGGATTTGGCAAAGAGTGTTCATGCGGGAATCATTGGAAAGTATGTAGATCTTCCTAATTTGTATATATTATCATGCGACAAGGATTCCGGTCTGAATGCTATGCAGGCCGCAAATGTCATACATGAAAGTGGCAAAGTGGAGTGGGCGCAGCCTAATTTCATATCTCTTACCCTGGACTCCAATGATACATATTTCGGAAACCAGTGGAATTTAGTGAGCAGTAACGGGTATGACATTAATTACAGCAATGCTCTTAATTATATACCATCCACCAGTGACATCACTGTGGGTATTGTAGATACCGGTATTCAATTGAACCATCCAGACCTGAATCTTTCCAGTTATAGCCTTAACATCTCTGGTTCCAGCAATTCCATCCCTAGCATTATCAGGAACAATAATGCTCACGGAACAAACGTTGCTGGTATTATCTCCGCAAAGACGGGCAACTCCATGGGTATAGCAGGTATCGCTCCTTGTGTTAAGTCTATTTCTATAAGTGTTGAGATTAATCCGTCTCAGGCGTTAATGAAAGCGGAAGTCGCTAGTGGAATTAGGCATGCTGTCAGTTATGGCGCTTCCGTTATAAACTGTTCATGGCATACCGATTATTACGATTCAAGCATTAGTGATGCCATTAGGACTGCCCTGGAGCAGGGACGAGACGGAAAGGGCTGTGTGCTTGTCGCTGCCTCAGGTAACAGTGGCACCAGCTCATTGTCATATCCTGCAAGTCACAGTACTGATGAGGAGATGATAGCTGTAGGCGCCATAGATTCTTATGGAAGGAGATATTCAGGAAGCAATTACGGCTCTCGTTTGGATTTAGTTGCACCGGGTGTAAACATTCCGACGACAACACTGAACAGCAGTTGGACTCAGTCTTTCACAGGAACATCTGCAGCAGTTCCGCATGTTTCAGCAGCTGCGGCCCTGATACTATCCATCAATCCAAATCTGACATATAAGGAAGTTGGATTGATTCTGAATCTGAGTGCAAAGAAGAACCTGCCCAATGTGTCATTCAGCAATAGTTCCTGGGGTGGCACCTGGAACAGTCAGGTCGGTCATGGATTGCTTGACTTGCAGGCAGCATTGAACTATGCGTCAAGCACTTTGAATCCTACATCCACTTACTCTCCTGTTGTAATGAGCGGCCCATATTCAATCACTACTGATATGTCCGGAAATGCGCGTACCACCATCAGTGTTACGCCTAATAATCCGAACTACACTTATGTATGGTCATCATCGTTCACAGGCTCGTATGACAGATGGTTCATTTTCCCGAGTGACAATGGATATGGCTCCTCCTGCGAGGTCAGTGCTTACTTGTACACCGGCCAATATGGGGGCACCATACAACTAAATTGCAAGGTATACGGACCGACGGGATTTGTTGGCCAGACATTCCACCTCATTTCTGTATACCCGGGGTCTTATCCAGGTTCTTATTATTAAGTTAACATATTACTAACATTTTAAAACTTACCACCATGAAAAAGTATTTAGTATTTGGTCTCATCCTATTAGCGGGAATGACAGTATCATGCAACGGTAATGATGCGTTATCAGAAATGGAGGATAATCAGGCCGTAACCCGGGTGGCTGCAAGCGATGAAATAATGGCTTATAATCCGGAAGTTGATGACTACACCATGATGAAGGTCACCTTCTTGGATGACCGGTCCAGCTGTATCATCAAGGCAGAAGCTAAGGATCAGTTCCTGAAAGACATTGAGTCACTGGGCGCAGATTTGTCAGCTTTAGAAATCAGTGAAATTCCTCAGGTTGAGCCTGAAAAGGAGAATCCTGCTCCTTTTGTAAATTGTCTTCAAATATTGAATGTGAGTGTAGGTTACAAGGCTTTGGAAGCCATGGATGCCGTAATCTTTGCATCACCTTACCTGAAGCTTCCAACCGACTGGCCACCCATACCAGTTGTGGCGTTTGTTTATGTCTACCCGAAAAATGGGGATGTTGAGAAAATGCGTAAAATCATTAAGGAATATGGTGGGTCAGAAATGTGCCTATGGACTGCATCAATGTTGGGATTTTCGGGGAAAACGTTTGATAATATCGGTATAGTTGGTTTAACCAAGTGGAGTAAGTTAACCCCTATCGAACTGTACAATACACTTAATGAGAACGGAATATATTCTGAATTAATTGGATAAATAATGGTATATTTTCTTGAGTGTCATAGAAATATGACACTCAAGTTTTTTTCCCCTTCTTGCCTTGATATAGATAACCCAGAAGGTCGCGTTCTTGCGTCAAGGGGCTTAGATGTGGATAATGTTGTATGGTTTATAGAATAGAGAAAACAAGATTCCATCTTAATTGAGGTTATCACAAACGATAATAAATGACAGATCTGTTTAGATACATATATCTAGTCTCATTTCTGCTCCTATTCTCCTGCCAGGAATCGGAAGAGAGCAAGCTTTCCCGTTTGGTAAAGGACTGGGAAGGAAAGGAGATTGTATTTCCGCAGGATTGCTCTTTTTCTGGTCTTGATGGCAAAGAGTGTCCATCACCACCATTGGATACCCCGTTCAAGATAGTCTATTATGTGGATTCTCTGGGATGCATGAGCTGCAAGCTGAAACTGGAGGGATGGAAGAGGTTCATACATGAGGTGGATTCGCTCTCAGGCGGAAAGGTTTCAACCTTCTTCTATTTCCATCCGAAGGAA
>JAZQPA010000108.1:0-7944 GCA_045628125.1 Bacteroidaceae bacterium | reverse complement strand
GATGCGGGGAATGCCATTGGGAGAAGAAGCCGTAAACTCAACCGCGGTAGCACCAGCTTCTCTGGCATTCTTCACCAGATTGACTAAGATTTGCCGAATCATACCCTCATCACCTTGAAGAATCATGCCCTGTGCACACTGAATAGAAATGTGCAAATCGGGATACAAATGGCGGATGTGCAGCAGGAGCGACTGCACTTGAATAGGGGCAATAGTAGGCTTGGGCAAATGAGTAAGTTCATGATAACTATCCAGAAACTGCTTGATGGACCGACACTGGCCATGAATCACTTCAACAGCCTCACGAGAGTCTTCGGAAGAATAATCATGTGCCAGCATGTCCTCACTTACCGAGATGAGAGGCGTAAGTGAGTTACGCAGTTCATGGGTCATGATGCGCAGAATGCGGTCATAGTACAAGCGTTTGGTTTCCAGGTCGGTCATATTCCTATTGTACACCTGCATAATGTGATTCATGTCCCGGTACATCTGCTGCAGCTCCTTGTCGCTGCTCAGCGGGAAACGGCTCATCATATCCTTATTGAGCAAACTGGCCAGGAATGATTTCACCTGATTGGGCACGAACGAAGCCGCTTGCGCAGTAAGGTACAGCAGGATAAGACAAAAGAGCAGGCTGCAAAGCAGATAGGAAAGACTATCAGTATAAAGCCAAACCACCACCATGAGTGCCCCCGATGCCACGAGCAGGAGGGAAAGCAGCAAGACATAGCGATGGTAATGGCGCTGAATCATTGTATCACTCCGTATTTTTTCAGTTTGTTGTAAAGGGTTTGGCGCGACACACCCAACCGGTTAGCGGAACTCACCAGATTGCCTCCCTCCTGCTCCACTGCTTCCAGAATGTGCTTACGTTCCATTTCCTCCAAGGAGAGTTGACGGCTGGCAGCCAAAGTGTCCTGCAGGTTACTGGCCTGTGCAGCCAAAATTGCCATCTCTCTGCGGGAACGATGCTTCACTATGGCATTCTCCAACTTGCTGATCAGCACCTCATTCTCCCAAGGCTTAGTAATGAAATCCTCGGCTCCCTGCTGCAGGCAGCGTACTGCCAGGTCAATGTCACCGAATGCGGTAATCAGCACCACTGCAGGTGGATTCTCCATCGCATTGACCTGATTCAGCCAGAACAGCCCCTCCTCACCATCCAGGCGACGGGCATCGAAGTTCATGTCCAGCAGCACCACATCCACATCACCGGGTTGCAGCAGGGCAGGAATGAGGTGTGGATCGGGCACGGTGACAATGGTGTTGAACACCTTGCCCAGCACCAGTTTCAAGGTGCGCAGCACGGCCTGATTATCATCTATGATAAGTATCTTATAGGGGTTACTACTCATATTTCTGCAAATATAGTCTTTTTTTCCCGTTCAGTCAAGAATGATGACTTCCGAATCGCCAAACTTATCGTACCCGGTAGTAATCACCTTATCTCCGGGTGCCAATCCCTCCAGAATTTCATACTGCGAAGGGTTCTGTCTGCCGATGGTAATCGGGGTGCGTACTGCCTTCTTGCCCGAGGCATCCAACTTGTAAATCCACTGCCCGGCAGTGTTCTGATAAAACGAGCCGCGTGGAATAACCAGTGCCTGCTCGGCCTTACCTAATTCTATCTGCACACGGTAGGACTTTCCCACTCGGATGTTCTCGGGACGCTCTTTCTCAAACACCAGGTCAATTTCAAAGGTACGGTCTTTCACCTCGGGCACCACTTTAGTGATGTGCAGCGGGAATTTCCCGTTTTGGTAACTGATGGTTGCGGGCAACCCCGAGGTGATTCGGTCGATATAGTATTCGCTGAGCGAGGCATGTACCTTGAAATCATCCAGCACCTTTATTTCAGCGATGGATTCACCGGCTGCCACAAGCTGTCCCGGAGTGACGGAGATGTAACTGAGCTGACCGTCGCAAGGAGCGGTAATGACCAGGCTCTCCAGGCGGTTCATGCTGCGCTGGTATTTCTTCTGCTCGCGTTCCATATCGCGTGCCAGCAGCTGCCCCTTCAGTACTGCCGAAGAGGAATCATTGCGTAGGGATTGCAGTTCCAGTTTGGAACGTTCCTGATTGTAGCGATACTCGTCCTCCGCCACCTGCAACTGCGCCTTGCTTTTGATACCCATACGGTTCTCCTCGCGGTCCAGCTGAATGTTCTTCTCCAAACGATCCATGTCGTAGCGGGTCTGCAACGCCTGTTTCTTCAGGTTCAGCCGCATCTTCTCCTGCTCAATAAGTTGCTCCTGGTAGGAGGTATGCTGACGTGCCAAATCATCACGCTGGTCCTCGATACTCTGCTCCAGTTCGGGGTTAGTCAGTACCATGATGGTATCGCCTTTCTTCAGCGACTGACCGTCTTCAGCCACAATGCGCAACACACTGCCCGACTCCCGGGCATTGACTTTCAGGGTCAGGATAGGCCTCACCAGTCCTTCCACATCCACATATTCCCGGAAAGGTTGTGTCTTGGCCTCGCCAATCTTCAGTTCATCGCCATCCACCCTCAGTTTCTTTGGGCCAGCTGAGAGTAGGATAGCCAGGACGATGAGTGCCAAAATGGCTGCTCCGCCTGCCAGATAGTATCTATGCCTGATGTACCAGGGTTTCTTTTCCAATAGTTTATCCATAATAATGTCATTTATAAATTCTCCGGCAACGGCCAGGAGATGGGACTGTTCTGTGCAAAGTCGTACCCCGTCATGGAGCGAAGTCCGTAGTACAGGCTCCAGTAGGTGGACAGACTCTCGATGTAGCTCCGGCGCGCGGCATCCTTCTCGCTGATAGCACTGTTTAGGTCCAGAATAGTATTCTTGCCCAGAACATACAGTTTGCGTGCCACATCGTAGCGGCGTTCGGCGGTCTTGTCTGCCTGCTGTGCCACGGTCACCCGACGGCCCTGAAGATTAAACTGCTGCACCATCTTGGTGACATTCTGCTCAAAACTCTTCATGCCCTGCTCGGCATTCACATCGGCCAAATCTACCTGCGACTGTGCCACATGCCTACGCCCTTTTCCTCTTCCCCAATCCAGGATTGGAATGGCTAGGGTAACCGAAGCGTACTGCATGTCGGTGGGGTTACGATAGGCATCGCTGAAAGCAGAGCCGGTCTGCGACAGGCCGAACTGCATGTACAGGTTGGCTTTCAGTCCGGTATTGGCCTTCACCTCGGCCAGGTTACTGCGACTTTCCAACTGAGTCCTGCGGTAATAGTCAGGATCGGGACTGTTCTGCAAAGCCAGTTCCAGTGCCTCTCCCAAAGGAATCTCCAATGCCTGAATCTGGCCGTCGGCTTCAACCCTTAGCCGGGTGTTGGTGGGCAAGTCCAGATAGTTGCGCAGTTCTTCGGCAGCCACATCCAACTGTACATCCGCATCCAGCAAATTGGTTTCCTCGTTCAGTTTGTTGAGCTGCAGCTGCAGCATCTCGTTCTCGCTGATGGTGCCTATATTGTAGCGTCCTTCGGCAAAGGTACACAGCGTATCGGCCGAAGCCAGGTTGCTGCGGGCTATATCCACATTGGTCTGCGCCTTGGCCAGTGCAAAGAACAGGGTACTGGCCTGCGATGCCACCAGTTCCATGGTTTCGTTGTACTGTTTCAAGGCCTCGCGCCAGCGCACAGGCTCTATGCGGCGGTTCCACTTCAGTGCATTGTAGCCTATCAGATTCTGCTCATAACCCATAGTGACAGGTTGCGAGCGGAAACTGGTCTGTCCCGCACCCTCAAACTGCTTTTCACGCAACAGTGATGAAGATACAAACAGGCTACCACCCGTCCAAGGGATGTTCTGAGTGATTTGCAGCGACAGGTCGGTACTCAGCTGGCTGACATGCAGGAAGCTGGCAGTACCATCGGGCTGTACAATACGGTCAATTCCACGATTGAACTGGGGACTGGATACCAAAGAAACCAAGGGCTTGTAACTGGCTTGATAACTGCGGTACGACCAGTAGGCACTGCGCAGCGAATGCCGGGCTGCCAGGGCGGCAGGCGACTGCTGTTGGGCCATAGCGATGGTCTCCTGCAGGGTAACCTGCAGGGGTTCCTGGGCACAGAGTGCGCCACAGGCCATCAACCACACGATGAGTAGCAAATGCTTCATTTTATTCACTCTTGATGATAGCCGCCACATTCACCCGAGCAGCTTTTTCTAACTGATAGATCAATGCCACGGCGGTAATCAGTACCACGATAATCAGCGCTTCCACATAAATTATAGGGGTAACAGGGGCACACTCCAGGAACTCCTCTGTGTAGCGGTGAATCAGCAGATATGATAAAGGAATGCTCAGCACAAAGGTAGAGAGCAGTACCCAGAGGTACTTCTTTCCCAACAGCAGATACTGGTCCTTGCGGTGTGCACCGTTGGCCTTACGGATGGCAATCTCACGGTAACGCTGGCGGATGTCGAACAGTGAAAGTCCCAGCAATCCTAAGCAGCAGATCAGGATGGCAATACCCGAGAACAGGGTATATACCTGCGCCATTAGTTTGTCTTCCTGGTATAGACTCTCCACATCCTCACGGAACCAATGATAATTCAGTTCGTGTTCCGGACAGATATCGGCAGAAATCTTCTCCAGCAATTCTATAATCTCCTTTTCATGCCCCGGCTGCACCCGGATGGCAATCATGCTGGTATTGTAATTGTACTTGTTATTGGTCTCATCCATCCAATAGGCCGAAGGCAGCACACCCAGGGTGCGGTGAGCCTTGTAGTGATCCTTAATAATACCACAGATAGGCATCTTGTCTGCGCCATAACGCTCAATATTCTTAGACTCGGTATTAAATGAAATCATCAAGGCTTCTTCTGCCCGCAGATAGCCTTCCTGCATCTGTCCGTATCCCAACAGATGAAGCGCTTTCTGGTTCACCACCCAAGTGGTGGGCACAATGGCGGTCCGGTCGGCATCGTCAGTCAGCAACTGACCCTCGTTCAGTTGAACACCAAAGATCTTGAACCAGTTGGAAGTGACATGGTACATGCTGAACGAGAATTGTTCGTCCTTGTCGTTAAAGAATACCGTCACGTTTTCCGTGCGATTAACGGGCAAATCGGTCACCACATCGGCTATCTCCACCAGCGGTGAGTCATTCAGTCGGGCCACATACACCTTGGCTATTTCGTTCACCTCCTTACCGTTAGATTTAAAATAGGTATAGCCCTCTTCATCAGTCACATAGCTTTGCTGGACGTGCAGCGGCTTGGCTATCAAAATATTCTCCACATCGCAACCGATAGGGCTGTTGAGCAGGAATTCCAGATGATGCTGCATCCAGATGGCCATTGCCACCAATGTGAAAGCTATGAGGTACTGAAAGGCCAGCATGACTGTACGCGAGCGCAGGTTTTGCACGGTTCCTACACGCTGCTGCAGACTGACCAGCGTAGAGCTGCGCATCTGCTTGACAAACGGATAGCACAGCGATACCAGGGGCACCACAATCAGGAAACCCAGGGTCAGTACCGTATCGAATGGCGAGGAAGCAACCGTGTCGTTCAGCATCTCGTCAGTCCACGGTTTCAGGATGTTCACCAGCAACCAAGCCAGCAATACCGCTAAGGCTGTGCTGATAAACAGTTCCAAGCCCATTTCCACAAAGAGCGACAGGGGCTTCTGTCCGAACACACGGCGCACACCCTGTTCACACTGGCGGCGCTGCCAATATACCATATACAGGTTGGTAAAGTTCAATATGCCAATGACCAGAATCAGCACCATCACACCCAGCAGAATCCAGTCGGCCTGGGCATTGCCATGGTGCACAATATCCACTTCCTGGCCGTTTTCATTCAGCGAACGGTCCATGTAGAAATCACTCCAGCGAATAAACTGACTTTCCATGGTGTCACCTCCATAAAAGTTATGACGTTCCTTTTCACTCGTATCCTCGCCAAGGGTTTTCATATAGGCATTGAAGGCATCCAGGTCGAAATCCTTCGGTATGCGTATCCATTCCGACTTGACATGGGGCCAATACTCGCTGGCCAAGCAGGATACTATCATATCCGGCGTAAAGATGGCTTTGTTCCGTGGTTCATCAAAGATACCGGAAATGACAAAGTGGAAGTTCTTCAGCATGAAAGCAGTACCGATGGCCTCAGTGGCGCTCAGTCCCATTTTCTGCAGATAGTTTCGGGATACCCAGCATCCGTCGGGCCGGTTTATGGCCGTACGATCACCTTCTATCTCGTACTCGAAGAAATGCAGGAATAGGCTATCCACCACCAGAACATCTGCCTCGTAATTCTGGTCATTCAGTGCGATAGTGGATTCCGGATTCTTGATGAAGATGGAGGATTCAACGGCGAACTTCTTATACTCGTCCATAAAGGGTTTGCCATAATATTCATCCATCTGCTTGACATCCATCATCATGCGACGGCTCACCTGATTGTCTTGGATAGATACGATGATGGTTTCCGGATCAATGGCGTGCGATTCGGCGGTAACCTCGCGGTACAGGTAGCGGGAAATCACGATGCCGCAGGTCAGGCTCAGGGTAAGTCCTAAGATATTGATCAGCGTAAAGGCTTTCTGCCTGAGCAGGAAGCGGAAGGCATATTTAATCTTATTCATGGGTTCCTCCTTTCTTAGGACTCAACCTTGTTAATAATCTGACCGTCAAACAGGTTCACGATTCGTGTGGCATAGCCGGCATCGCGCTGCGAGTGAGTAACCATAACGATGGTGGTGCCCTCGCGATTCAGTTGGCTCAGCAGCTCCATCACTTCCTGGCCGTTCTTGGAATCCAGATTTCCGGTAGGCTCATCGGCCAGAATAACCGATGGATTTGACACCACGGCACGAGCTATAGCTACACGCTGCTGCTGTCCGCCGGACAACTGGTTAGGGAAGTGCTGGGCACGATGGGCAATGCCCATGCGCTGCAAGGCATCCTCTACCCTACGCTTGCGCTCAGAAGAAGGCAATCCCATATAAAGCAGGGGCATCTCTATGTTCTCGGTTACGGTCAGGTCGTCTATCAGGTTGAAACTCTGGAACACAAAACCGATGCGTCCCTTGCGCAGGTCAATACGTGCCGACTCGCTCTTCTGGCTCACTTCCTCACCGTCCAGCAAGTACTGACCGGAAGTAGGGTTCTCTAAAAGTCCCAAAATATTTAACAAGGTGGATTTGCCGCAGCCCGAAGGCCCCATAACGGCTATAAACTCTCCCTCCTCCACGCTCAGCGACACATCGTTCAGTGCAGTTGTCTCTACCAAATCCGAACGGAATTTCATCACAATGTTCTTGATTTCAATCTTTGTCATACTATATATGTTTTTTTAATTTGTATTGCAAAAATAAGGCGCAGACAAAAGAATAAGGATGAAAAAACACACAACTGCATTTTTTCATCCTTATTATGTCCAAAAGTTAGACATTGGTTAGTAGGCGAGCATTTCTAAATACGCTATTACACCTGCCAGCACCAGTACCAGTGCTACGACGGCTGCTACCCGTCCTTTCTTCATACTTAATTTGCTATTTTTATAATTTGGTGCAAAAGTTATGTTTTTTGGGCATTATCGCCGTTAGAAAAAGTGAAAAATATTTGATAACAATGAAATAATAGGTAACTTTGTAGCAGTAACACTTTATTAACTTTTAAAGACTATGGATAAATTCGGACAATCAAGACGTGAGTTCTTGGGCAAGTCTGCTGCTTTGATTGCTGCAGCTGCCATTATGCCTTCTGCACTGACTTCATGTGCAGGTGGTGAGAAGCCAGCCGCTGCCCCTGCTGCAGCACCTGCTGACGGTAAGCCTAACTCTACCTTCAACGGTGTGGCCATCGGTGCCATCACCTACAGCTGGCGCGACATGCCAGGCGGTTTGGAGAACATGATTAAGTATTGTAAGGAAGCAAACATCAGCAACTTGGAGTTGATGGGTAACGACCTGGAGGCTTGTCTGGGTGCTCCAG
>JAZQPA010000107.1:0-30500 GCA_045628125.1 Bacteroidaceae bacterium | reverse complement strand
ATAAAGAAACCGACCACGTAATCCCTACGGAGCCGGGTTCCCGTTATTTACACTACTAAAAATGTTTTCTTATGTGGCTTACGTAATCAGAAATTCAACGCAGTGCAATACAAAACATAACTAACTAATAATTTAATCTACACTGCAAAGTTACGCCGAATCACTTAGTTCTGCAATCGCAAAATATAGGTATTTTTTACGCTCCAGAGTAACTGTGCATACCTCCTAACAGGTAGTTTACACCGAAATATGTCATCAGAATGCTAGTGAAGCACAGCAACATGTACCAGTGGAACGCTGTAGCGCTGCGGGTGATTGGAAGACTGTGTTTGTGGAATACCATTCCATAGAGCAGGAACGATACCAGTGCCCAGGATTCCTTGGGGTCCCAAGACCAGTAGCTGCCCCACGATACATTGGCCCAAACTGCCCCTAAAAAGATGCCTACACCCAGACAGAAAGTGGCGGGATAGAGCAGGATACGGCTGATGACGGTAAGCAGTTCTACCTGTTCGCTGTTTTTCAGGCACAAAGCCAGCACTGCATTAATGGCCGTGAAGGCAAATAAGGCATACGAGAACATGATGAGTGAGACATGGCTGCTGAGCCATGGCGAGTTAAGCACCGGCATGAGCGGTGTGATCTGCGGATTCATCTGTCCTAAATAAGCCACCAATAAGGTGAAGCCCGAAAGGATATAGCCGAATGATAATATATAAGGTAGTCTGCGATAGAGAGCACAGGTGATGAGCAGTACGCACAGTGCGATGAACTGCATGGTTTCGTATCCGTTGCTGAGCGGAATACGGCCGCCAATGTACCAGCGCAGTGCATAGGCTAGCAACATGATAAGTGTGATAGGCCAAATTAAAGCACGGAAAGGCCTGTCGTTTATATAACCTAGAGGTGTTTTGTTCAGTAACCGGTACAGAAAGATAAAAAAGCACAAAAAACCTAGTGTAAGATTGGTCATAAAGAGAATCTTACTGAAATTAGCTTTGTTATACAGCACTTCAGCCTTAACTCGAGTGTCGGAAAGACGCTGAACGCTGCCATCCTCAGGAAGAGCCTGCACTAATGTATCTTCGCTTAGCATGAGGATTAGGCCAATTTTCTCATCTACTTCCTGAATGCCTTTGGCTAGTTTGCTGTTGGTGCCCATCTCTTTTTCCCAAAGTCCTTGCAGTCGGTAGCTACCGTCGGTATTGAACAGATCTTCCAAAGCGCAGTAGTTGCCCTGAATGCCCAATTCGGCCTTCAGTTCCTCACTTTTCATCTTAATCATCGGCTCCTTCTGCCATTCCGATGGGTACATCATCCAGCCAATGAGAACTTGCTCGGCTGAAAGATTCTTGTATGAAGGCTTCCCATACAATTTCTGAGTAAAGTCGCGTGCTAAGGTGTTGAGTGGCATCACACGGTCGTTGTAAATTACTTGCTTGTAGCCCATGGAATCTGCCTGTTGGCGGTTTACCACCTGAAGGGAGTCTGCTTGCATGTTGAGGCAGGATAGCAGCAATATACCCAGGATTCCACCGCGCTTCAGCAACGGATGTGACAACAATGAGCGCAGTTCAGAACGGCGGTGAAACAATATGGCAATCATTGAAAGAGTAAGCAGCGCATAGCCTGCATAGGTGAGCGGAGTGCCGTACGGATCGTAATTGACACTGAGCCATGAGCCCTGGCTATCCTCGTCGTACGAGCTTTGGTACAGGCGATAACCCTCAATCTGCATGATGCGGTTCATGGAGATGGTGCCTTTCGATAATGTCTCCCCATCTTTGGTACAAGTCAGTTCACTGACATAATCCATCGGCGCCTCAGTGCCCGGATAACAGACAATGCGAAAACTGTTCAATTGTGCGGCGAATGGCAAGGGCGAAAGCTGTCCGTCCTCGGACAGAAAACGGTCCGTCGGCTGGCCTGTGCGCAGATGAAGCATGCCCTTCTGGCTGGTAAGACTGGTGGTGAGCGCTCCGACCAGAATGAGCACAAAGGCCAGATGAAGGCCCCAGGATGCCCAGTTCAATGCCCGGCGGAAACGGTAAAGAATAATACCGCCAAAAAGGACTACTACAGCCCAAAGGCATTGGAACCAGAAGGCATGATAGATGGTTTCCTGTGCAGTAGGAGTGCCCCAAAATTCCTCAACCAGTGTAGCACTGCCGATGGCAATTACTACTAGCTGCAGTAGGAAAAATGGGATAAATGATTGGATTTTCTGCATATTAAAAATCACGGTATGCCCCGTTGTCGCGCTGCGCTACAGCAATGCATTCCATCTCTACCAGCCAGGTAGGACGGCATACCGGAGCCAGAGTGAATACGGTAGGTATATCGGGAAAACGCTCCTGGAACATGGCTTTTACGGTTTGGTAATCGCAGATGTCGCGCAGATAAACCACGATCTGCATGACATCCTGGAAGCCGCTTTTGCCCTCTTCTAGCAGTTTTTCCACATTTTCCCACATGCGTTGGGTTTGTTTCACTATATCGCCCACGTGCAGCACATTGCCCTTATTGTCAATGCTGGCTGTACCGCTGATGTACAGATGGGCACGGTCGCCATACTCCACTACAGTACCTCTTTCAAAGGTTACGCCATATTCGTAAGTAGGGTTTAGGTGAGTAGGAGCATACAGGTAATACTGCTGCTGTGGCTGGAATCCGGTCAGGGCGTATGTACCCAACTGAACGATGGCCTTGGTATCGGCAGGAACGCCGCCAATACCCGTACTGCTGATATAATGAGTCTTCTCGGTCAGTCCCATCCGGGTGAACAGATCCTTGCGGGCCTGGACCATACCCATGTACTGGATGTCCACATCACGAACAAAGAACCAGGTACGTACACAGTTGTCCGCCATATTGGCACCGAACTGGGCCAGTGTTTGCTGGTACGTATTCATGACCGATTCGGTCTGTGCATAGGAATCGCCCTGATTGTCCACCAGCCCCATTTGGTAGATATGCTGATAACCGTTATGCTCAGATACGGTAGCCCCGTGCTGCTGGCTGACGGCGGTGCCCTTGGTCAGGTAGATCCAAACGGCCACCTTGCTGCCATCCAGGCAAGGCTGCTGAATATAAGAAACCGCACAGGAATCGTCCTGCTTCATCAGGGGCTGCTGGTTGGTGGCATCGCTCAGGAAGTAACGCTTCATGATAGCGCAGGCCCCCTGCAGTTGAGCATCCAGCATCAGCAGTTCCTCGCCCTGGTAAAGACGGGACAACTGTCCGTTGAACAATTCGCCACGGGTGTCGACATGCAGCATGACGTGAAACTCCTCGACCTTGCCCTCAGGAGCAAAGGAGGCAATCTCAGCACGTACACCGATGGTTTCCCAATAAATATTTCTTTTTTCCATAGTTGTTTATTCTGATGCTCCAGCATTTATCCAGTTGGCAATCAGGGTAAGAATGTTTTCATTCACCACTTCGGAAGTATGATCATAGCGCCATTTACCATCAGAGGAGATATCGGTAGTCAGTGCCCTAAATAATACACTGTTTTCGGCATCGCCCGGTTTTATGCGCATCAACCCCGTTTCCTTACTGGACTTGCTGTTGATTAAATTATTATAACTTTTTCCTTCTGTCAGGTGCAATCCTGCAGCTGCAAAAGTACTGGAACCGTGGCAGTTAGCACACGTGGTACTGAATACATGCTGCTGAATAGTGGCAAACTGGCTGGCATCCAACTGTCCCACATCCAAGCGGATGGTGTCGCCCGAGGCTTCACCGATAGTGATGGAAGCAAGCGTAATGATATGCTTGCGCAGTGCGTTGGTTACACACAGTTCCACACGTTGGGTATCCGTAGGAATGTTGGCCAATGTCACACTTATGTTCCCATCATTGGTGGGAAGGTTTTTCAGGACTGTAGCATAATCGCTGTCGTCCGAAAAGCCGGCCAATACCACAGTATATGGATTGCTCCATCGTTTTATACCCGTGAGGTTTCCTGTCAGTTTGGCCACATATCCTCCGGTCTGTGGTATAACGTCCACCTCAGGAATACAGCCATCATCGCAGGCTCCCATCAGGAATCCTCCTATCAGAAGGACCAACCAAAAAGATATTCCTTTCATGGCAATAGGCATTAGAAAGTATACTGCAGCATGACAGTGGCCGAATGCTTGGCAATGCCCAAATCATCGTTGTCACGGTCTAACTGAGTGGCATGTCCGGTACGACCGATGTACTGATACATGGCCTGCAGTTTCAGGTTGCAGCCCTTGACAAAGTAATTCATTCCCACGGCAGGCATGTTCAGGAAACCATCCTTGTCCGAACCGTTACGGTCCATAAAATCGTAACGGGCAGCCAACTGTATCTGAGGAGTGACGAAATAACCGGCCTGTACATATCCGCCCCAGAAATTGAAGGACTCGTCTATCTTCTGCCGTTCAGTAAAGCCCACATTCATATAGTAAGCCTCAGCACCGATGTACAGCTTTCTGTATAGCAGAGCAAATTCCAGTCCTGCACGGAAGTCGTTGGTGCTTTCGCTCTCGCTTTCCACATTCATGGAAGTGCTGGCAGCCAGCATCCACTTATTCTCGTTCAATCGGTTAGGATTGCCCTGTGTAGTCGGCATGACCCCCTTTGGCATATAGGCCAGTCGTCCTGCATACAGCAGTGAGGGAATGTGCCAATCGTCGCTAAAGGTCTTACTGGCTCCGTTCTGACCAGCCCCGGTTCCATTCCAAATACCCAGATTATAGCCCCATTTGCGGGTTAACAGACCGTGAATCTCTACACCCAGATCCCATCCGGTCATGAACTTGGGGGTAACCGCGTTCAGCGAGTGGGGCAGGATAACACCGGCAGTCATTGAGGTTGGTACCTGTGGCATCAGCGTTTCACCCAGGGTAGTGAGAAATCCATGCTGGAAAGGAGTCTTCATCTTTCCGATCTTGATAGCCAGACCTTCGTTCAATTTCACATCGAACCAGGCTTGCTGCAACAAGGCACCTCCGCTACCGGCCGCATTGATGGCCAGATTAAAAGTCACCCTGTCGAATGCCTTTCCCTGAAATCCCATGATGGCGTAGGGAATGGAAAATCCCGAGTTGGCCACGTTGTCCTGGTTGTAAGCTTTGTCCAGCCCCTCATCGTCATAGTAATTAAAGTTGACCGCAGTCTGAATTAATCCGTAGGGCTTGAACGTGAAATCACCCTTAGGTGACTTGACTGTGAATCCCTCATTACCATTGAGCGAGACAATGCCGTTCTCTGCATTTTCCTCCACCTGTGCCATTGCTCCCAATGGCAGAATTGCCATCATGGCAATTGCAAATATCTTTTTCATTAGATTCGTGCGCAAAGTTAGTAAATTATAGTGAATTTAAGAAAGCAATCAGGGCCTCTCTGTCATCTTTCGTCATCTTTTTGAATATGTTTTTTGATGCTTCGCCCTCGCCTCCATGCCATAGAATGGCCTCCTGAAGGTTGCGGGCACGTCCATCATGTAGGAAATAGGTATGCCCGTTGACTTTCTGTTGCAGGCCGATGCCCCACAATGGAGTGGTTCTCCATTCGTTGCCGCGTGCCAGACCGCTGACGTAATTGTCGTTCAGTCCCACGCCCATGATCTCGCTTCCCATATCGTGCAACAGATAGTCGGAGTAAGGATGGATGGTCTGTCCACCTAGCCAAGGCAATTCGGTGCCGTTCAGCAAAGCAGCTCCACGTGGGCGGGTGTGCAGTGTGGTGACATGGCACAAGTGACATTTGGCTTGGTAGAACATCTCTTCACCCCGCTGAACTTTAGGATCGTTGACATTACGTCGGGCAGGAACACCTAAAGAATGCATGTACAAGTCCACATCCTCCATATCTTCGGTGCTGACTTCCAACTGATCATAGCTGAGTCCCATCATGCTTCCTTGCGACATCTGCAACTGTCCCTCACAAATCTCTTCCGGATAGCGGCTGTTGGTGACACCCATATCACTGCTGAATCCCAATTCCACTGTCAAATCGGCATGCTGGGCCTTGTTGCCGGATAATCCTAATTGTCTTATACCACGTTCGGTGATGTAGTTGGCCTTACCGCTGATACCATATTCAGGGTAATTACTCTTGGCAGCCAAGGCCTCTATCTCATTTCGGTCCAGTGCCATCATCTGTCCCAAACCTACGTGCCGTAGCGGAATACGTACCGTGCAGAATAAATCCTCGGGCTTAATGTCATCTGCATACCAGTCGGTAATGGTATAATGCGGATAGCATAATTCATACTCATCTCCATCCGGAAATTGGAACTTCTCATAGCTGAAGTTCACTTTCAGCTTGCCTTCTGCCTGAACGCCATAGATAGCCTGATCGTGAATGACCCGGCCATAATCGGGGAAGAAAGCACCGTTCTTTCGGGTGACATAAATGAGCATGGACGAGAATCCGTAGGAACCCGATCCCCCTTCCCAAATGCCGGGTTTGGTGCGCCCAGCATTACGATGGCAACTTCCACAGGAGTAACCGGCATAGACAGGACCCAGACCACCGCCATAATTGTTACTGCTGGTACGTACATCATCGTACAGCTTGTCGCCTCGGAAGAAACGGGTACGGTATTTGCCCGAGAGCCAATTAGCCTCGGTATCATAGGACACTGAGGAATTGGTGAAAAGGGTAGATGTCCCCGCTGAGAGTGCCCAACCTTTGGGAACCTCAATATCGGTTACATCCAGTCCCTCTTCCTGGCAGGAAGTACATAATGTGGCAATCAGCCCTACCGAAAGGTAGAATAATTTGTACAACATAGAGTAGTGTGTAATGAAAACGGAATGGAATATTTTCTATTTAATGAATGGTACGAGCCTTACCGTCCTTAAAAAGCAAAAATTCCAAGGTATGGAAACCGCGTACGCTCTGTGCTGCCTCGATGGCATCATCATCATCACCATCGTTCCAGTTCAAGTTTTCGTATTTGCCTGAGTTTAATATGTTAACGATAGCGTCCTGATCCAAAGGCCAGCTATCCATGTTTGGATCCAAGCCTAATTCATCGACAGGACCGAACAGAAATGCCTCACTGGTCTCCCATGGCATACGTGCAGTGAGCCATGCCTCGCAAGCTTTTTCAAACAGTGCATTGCTTGGATTGGCAGCGAAAGCCTTAACTGCGTCTGCCAATGCCTTGTTGTTCTGTTTTAATTCAGCATAGGTAGGCATTACCACATTATCCACGTAGTTTTTCACTACTGCTTCCATGGCAGATTCATTCAAATCAGTTTGGTCAATAAAACTGCTGGTCTTAGCCAAGATCTCATTCAGTTCACCGCAAGCCTCCATGGCATCCTGAGCCTCACGACTGTTGATGTTGTTGCGGAAAGGCTGAGGTATGGCATCAATGGCATCGTAAGCCGCCTGAATAGCATCCTTAACTTCCTGGTCCAATTCTGGATTTGCTTTTCTGATCAGTTCAGCCATGGATGCCTCTGCAATGTTCTCATCACGGCTGCCAAAATACGAATTGCGGACCGAAATGATGTTATTCTTATAGTCATCGCGAGAATGCCAACTGTACCAAGACTCTACGGCATATAGAGCTTCGGTAGTCTTACCTTGGATATATAGATGGTACGGGTCACCAATCTTGGCATCGCCTACCTCACCAGCAATATCACAGCAACCTTCCAAAATTTGTTCCAGTGCCTCCTTGTTATCTAAGCCCTTGAAGTAGTCCTTGTAAGCCTTTCCATTCTCAAAACTGATTTCCCAATTGTTGTACAGGGTAGCAGCATCGGCTTCAAGAAGACTGGCAACTTGTGTCATATAATTGCACCAACTGGTGGCATTCTTAGTGCTAAACTCGATATTGAAGCTATCCTCCTGATCTGGGTCGTTGTTCTGATTGTTGTCCTGACTAGGAGGGGTAATTTGTTCATTCTTGTCGTCAGAACTGCAAGCCGAAAGGGTAAGTGCGCTGGCAACCAGTGCCATAGCCCATAAATAAGTCTTTTTCATATTACAAATGTTTTTAATTGTTTATTTACTAAGGAACCATCCGATGTAAGCCACACCGATGGAAAATTCATTCTCACTATTGTATTTTGAAGTGCCGAATATTCTTTGGGTACCAATCTGTCGGGAAGAAAAATCAGCCTTGACCACCAAATTTGGGCGTGCGAACCAGTTGGCACCGACTACCCACTTGCTGACTTGGCAACGGGGATCGACAGTTTGTCCGGCTTCACCCTTTTCTTGTGTGTTGAAGTATTCGTAGCGGGCAAACGGATAGATGACAGGCACATTTCCCTTAATCATTTTGCTTATGTTCACGCCAGCTTCAGCACCATATGCGAGGGCATTTTTTGCCACCTTGCGCATGGCACCATGGTGATAATTTGAACTGTTAGATAATGAAACACTGCTTATACCAGCCGAGTTGGTTAAATCGCCATATATAACATTGGCACGGGCGGTAATCCATGTGTTTTTATACTGAGCATCTGCCGAATAGATACGGATGGGAGCCTTGTCAAACTTGGCATATTTGTAAGGCTTGTCGGCATTGGACGCCGTATTGGCACAATAATAGAAAGATGCCCCCATGCGCAATCCCGGTACTCCCACGTAATCCAAGCGTGCCACATAGGCAGGTGAGGTAAAACAATCCTCTTCGAACAGACCTTGTTTACCATCCGCAACCCAGTGGTCACGGCCGAAACCATCTGCATTCAGACCAGCAGTGACCATGGCTTGATAGTTGAATGCACTGAATCCGTGCCCGAATGAACCGAAAACCTGTAAACCTGTTTCGTGCCAGGTAGAAGGCAGCAGGGTCGTTTCGCCTTCGGGGCGAACGGTGCCGAAGAAATTGATAGGTTCGTGGTGTGAATTGGTAAGACCGACTGGGACTATCATGTGTCCGGCACGCACATTAAAGGCACGATGAATCAGTCGGGTGATGTGGAACTGTTCGATAGCCACTTCGCCACCCTTTTCCATCTCGGTTTCATATTCCAGATTCTCGGAACTTTCCAATTCCGTTTCAAGGCCTACACCACCTGATTCAAACTCAATCTCCGCACCCAGAATCCATTTCGGGCTGAACTTATAATCGAGAGCCAGTACAAAACGAGGAATGGAAATGGTATTACGGTTCTCCTTGGAATTACCGGCAGAAGTGCCGTTGAAACGGTTCTTGCCATAATCCATAAATTTGGAGACCATTTCGCCATAGCTTCCCAGACGGAATGATTGATATTGGCTGTATTCGTCGGTGCTGGAAGGACGTTCGGATGCCTCCTGTGCAAAAACGGTGAAAGGCCATGAAATGAAGGCCAACAGCAGTGATCCTTTCTGTAAAATGTTATTCTTTATCATTTTAAATGTTTTCTATTTTTACGACTGCAAAGGTACGCTGACACTCGCAAGTGTGCAATACCCAAAATAATGTATAAATTTTAACCACATTTAGGGATTGTAAGAATGGGAAAAATGCACTAAATTTGCACGCAAATAATCATTAATAGGTATTAAACATTTAGGGTATGTATCAGTTGTCAGATAAGATGAGTGACGTAATCAGTAACGATTATAAGTTGCTACAGGTAATGAGTCGTTTTGGTCTGTCTTTGGGATTCGGTGACCGCAGTGTGGAGGAGGTATGCCAAAACAGTGGAATCGATGCCCAGACCTTTCTGGATGTGGTGAATTTTCTGGCCAACGGAAACATTCCAGCTGGGCAGATAGAATGCCTGAAGATTCCTACACTGGTGTCTTATCTGAAGAATGCACATACTTATTTTCTGGATTTTAAGTTTCCAAATATCCGTCGCAAATTGATTTCCAGCATTGACTGTTCGGTAAATAATGAGATAGCTTTTCTTATCCTAAAGTTTTTTGATGCCTTTGTGGAAGGTGTGCGCAAACATATGCAATACGAGAATGAAAAGGTGTTTGTGTATGTGGATGGCCTGCTGAACAACAAACTCACCAGCAATTACAATATTCATGTTTTTGCCAGTCATCACGATGATGTGGAGGAGAAACTGAAGGAGCTGAAAAACATCATCATCAGCTATTACCCAACCACTGCTGATAATAATATATTCTATTCGGTGTTGTTTGATATTTATACTGCCGAGGAGGATCTCCGTAACCACAATCTGGTGGAAAACCGTTTGTTCATTCCTGCAGTGGCGCTGTTGGAACGAGAGGTTAGCAAGCATTCGGCCACTTACAAGGAAGATAGTCAGAAAGAAGAGGAGGAAGGACTGTCAAAACGCGAAAAGGAAATCCTGATTCTGGTGGCTAAGGGTATGGCCAATAAGGAGATTGCTGATGTGCTTTGCCTGTCTATTCACACCGTACTTACTCACCGCAAGAATATAGCCCGAAAATTGCAAATCCATTCATCTGCAGGTCTGACCATCTATGCCATTGTCAACAAACTGGTCAAACTGGATGAAATCAAGGATCTTTCCATGCTTTAGTCCCCAAAAACTTTGGCAGGTCGTTAAAAATCCGTAATTTAGTGCCGTTTTTACAAGCACTAAAATACCATGGAAGAGAATTACGACATTGAAATCCAAAAGTCAGCACAACGCGTGTTTGATGTGATGGCTCCTCGCATTACTGCCGAGGAAATGGAACAGCTAAAGAAATCCTACGAATTTGCCCGTGAGGCACACAAGGATCAGCGACGCAAATCGGGCCATCCTTACATCATTCATCCTATTGCAGTGGCGCTGATTGCAGCTGAGGAGTTGAAGCTGGATCTGCACAGTGTCATGACCGCATTCCTGCACGATGTGGTGGAGGATACTCCGCACACCACAGAGGAGATTGAAGATCTGTTTGGCGTGGATGTGGCTTTCCTGGTAAATGTAGTGACCAAAAAGAAGAAGACCACCTATAAGGCATCCAAGCAGGTTGATAATTTCAAACAGCTGCTGGATTCCATGCATTATGATATCCGTGCGTTGATGGTGAAACTGGCTGACCGTCTGCATAATATGCGCACTCTGGAGAGCATGCGTCCTGACAAGCAGATGAAGATTGCGGGTGAGACCGATTATTTCTATGCACCATTGGCCAACCGACTGGGTCTGTTTGACGTTAAGACCGATCTGGAGAACCTGGCATTCAAATACCGTTGTTTTGGTGAGTACATGGATATCGAGAAGGATTTGAAAAATGATGTGGAGGAGAACCGCGAGCGTATTCAGACCTTCCTGAATCAGGTGAATCAGATTTTGAAACTGAACGGTATCTATGGCCATGCTGAGGTTTATTACCGTCGTCCGTACAGTATCTGGCGTAAGATGAAATCCGGAGATAAGGATTTCAAGCATGTTGACAACCGTTACTATATCCGTGTGACATTTACCGGCAGTGAAATGGATATATCAGAGAAGGACACTTGTTTGCGTATCTATTCCATGTTGACTGACCGATTCAAGGAAAAGCCAAACAGTTTCTATAACCAGATTGATCAGGCTAAGGAAAATGCCTACAAGTGTATTCAGGTTATGCTGCTGAGTGATGAGGGCATCTGGGAGGATGTACAGATTTGTTCTGACCGGATGGTTGAGGTATCCAAGTTAGGGTGCATGGCCGAACTGAACGAGCACAATAATGTGGCTTCATGGATGAAGCGCTTCAAGATGGTGCTGGAAGACATGGCCAACCAATCATTGGAGGGTAACTACATGGACAGCATCGTATCTACCTTGTATTATGATGATATTATGGTGTTTACACCAGATGGCCGTGCATTTATCTTGCCAAAGGGAGCGACAGTTCTTGACCTGGCATTCGAGCAGGATGCCTATACCGGAATGCATGCCAAGTTTGCCCGCATCAATGGTCGTCTGTCATCAGTCAAAACCGTTTTGAAAAGAGGTGATTGTGTGGAGATTGGTATGGGCAAGACCATTAAGGTGCAGCCGGATTGGTTGGATTGTGTAGTGACTTACAATGCAAAGCGATCTATCCGTAAGGTTATGAAACGTATGGAGAAGGAAACTCCTATCAGCCGCTGTCCAATTTGTCAGCCTATTCCTGGCGGTGACATTGTCGGTTTCAAGGAACCAAACGGTCATATCACAGTGCATCGTAAGAGTTGCTCTGCTGTCATCGAACAGGCATCCCAATTGGGAGACAGCATTGTAAACGTTGAATTTAAGGAGGATCCTAAATTGCAGTATCCGGTTACAGTGGCTATCCGTGCCATTGACCGTTATCATCTGCTGATGGATTTGATTGAGGAAATCAGTAACCGTCTGCATCTTTCCATTGATTCGCTGACCACTACCACACAGGATGAGATTGTGGAGTGCAGCATGACATTCTTTGTTCATTCCGTTCAGGAACTGGTAGCTGCACTTAACCATCTATACCATATTGAAGGTGTTGAGGAGGTGAAGGGAGTTGGAGTCCGATAACTTAATAAATCCGATTACATATAATAAAAGGTGTACCAAGCGGTACACCTTTTATTATTTATTGTTCCAGAAAACGTAATTGAGCTTCCAGCATTTCCATCCGTGGCATGGTGAATCCGTGTTCACACGCTATTTTTATGGGTCGGGTGTATAAGTATTCTATCTCCATTTTTCGGTGGAAGTCAAAATCCAGTTTCATGGAGGGAGAATAGGGTACCATATCCAGAGTGAACTGAATCATCTGGTCTGCATAATCCTCACCTATTGATTTTACTCCGCATGCCCAGGCAGCGTGAATGACCTCCAGCATCTGATTGCGTATTACCTGACGCATCTCAGGCACTGCCAGCAGATGGTTGGTTTGGGTGTTCATCGCAACGGTCATTCCGTTGAAAGGCATGTTCCATACTGCTTTACGCCATCTCGCCTCGTGGTACTCCACGTTGTTGGTTGGAATCTCTGCGTTACGGAAATCATTGAGCAGCTGCTCGAATCTTTCCTGATCAGAGCAGGAATAGTTGCCCAGATTAATGCTGCCGTAGCATTGGTGATCCACAACACCCGGTCTGGTTTTTGCTGAACAGATAAAAGCCAATCCGGCCACTAACTGAGCCGAGGGAAACATCTTTTGGATCTCATCCTCCACGCCGATTCCATTTTGGATGAGCAGTACGATGGTGTTCTTGTCCATCAATGGAGGTAGGAGAGTTTCCAACTTGTAATTGTTGATAGTTTTCAGACCTACGATGACAACATCAACTGTAGGCATGAGTGATGTGGTGTCGTAAACAGGAATGTCGGTCAGATGAAAATCACCATTGCATGAATTGACCTGCAAACCATGTTCTTTGACAAATTCATAATCGCTACGTAGCAGGAAATGAACCTCATTACCTGCTTTTGACAACTTGGCTCCAAAGTAACCGCCAACAGCACCACAACCTACAACTGCGTATTTCATCTTGTTCTCTTTTATACTGATAAATGTAGAAATGTAGCAGAAAAAGCGTGCCGGATTGACACGCTTTTTCTTAGTCGGGGTGAGCAGACTCGAACTGCCGACCACACGCCCCCCAGACGCGTACGCTAACCAACTGCGCCACACCCCGGCTTAAATCGGTTGCAAAAATAGTGCTTTGCCCGTCAATTACCAAACTTTTCTTTTGAATTTTGAAAGGAAGAGAGGATTATTTTGTAACTTCGCAACCTATTAGTAAGAAAAGGTAAAATGACATATTTGATAACTCCTCCTGATCAGGATGTTAAAGGCCAGGAAATTAATCTGCCTGCTTCAAAAAGCATCAGCAACCGTGTTCTGCTCATTCGTGCATTGGCTCACAGTAATGCTGTGCTTTCCAACGTGTCTGATTGTAACGATACCAGGGTTATGTTGGCAGCATTGAAGGACAATCCTGAAGTTGTTGATATTGGTGCGGCAGGAACTGCCATGCGATTCCTGACGGCTTATTATGCACTTCAGGAAGGAGAAACCCATATTCTGACCGGTAGCAAACGAATGCAGGAACGTCCTATCGCTCCGCTGGTTAACGCTTTGCGCAAGATGGGTGCAGAGATTACCTATGAGAAAAATGAGGGATTCCCACCTCTTCGAATTGTGGGACATCAGCTTAAAGGCGGTTCTATAGAGGTGCCTGGTGACATCAGCTCACAGTACATTTCCGCTTTGTTGATGATTGCCCCTTATCTGTCTGGTGAATTGGAACTGACGCTGACCGGTAACATTGCCTCTCTGCCTTATATCAATATGACCATCAATCTGATGAATCATTTTGGAGCAGAATGTGATTGGTCGTTCCGCAATACCATTTATTGTAAGCAAAAACCTTACGAGGTGAAAAACTATACGGTAGAGCCGGATTGGAGTGCGGCTTCTTACTGGTTTGAGATTCTGTCCTTATCCGGCGCTGGTGCTCCATTCCTGAAATCGGTAAAATTGCCCCATTTGAGTTCTATGAGTATGCAGGGTGACAGAGAAGTGCGCGATCTGTTGGAGAAAGGATTGAAGATGGTGGCTTTTGATGATAAGAGTCATTTGCTGAAGGCAAATTTCAGAACTCCTTCCACATCGTTGCTGCGATGTGATTTTACCAGTATTCCTGATATTGCCCAAACCATGGTTGTCACATGCTGTATGCTGGATATACCTTTCCTGTTCTATGGATTGGAGAGTCTGTACATTAAGGAAACCAACCGTATCGAGGCCTTGAAAAATGAGCTTTACAAGTTGGGTTTCGACTTGCGTGATGATGGCATGGGCACTCTGATGTGGCAGCGAGGAAAACATCGTAAAAAAGTGAAACCAGTCATTAAGACTTACGAGGATCACCGCATGGCCATGGCGTTTGCTCCCTGCTGTATGACATTTGGCGAGATTCGTATTGCCAATCCTGAGGTGGTAAGTAAATCCTATCCTAATTATTGGGAAGATTTGAAATCGGTAGGTTTTAAAATACAAGAGATCGACGAGGAATGATTGTAATCTTCATATTATTGGCCATTCTGGCATTCGGCTTTCTGCTGGCGCTGGGCGCAGGATATTTACGTAACCGGAAGATTGAGAAAAAGATAGAGTCCGGTGAGCTGACTGAATATCCCAGCATCAAGCAGGTGGAGGATATGGAATGCTGTGGCCAGCATGAAACCTGTGAGAAGGATAGCTTACTTGCGGCAGTGAGTAAGCAGATTGAATATTATAATGACGAGGAACTGGACCGTTTCCGCGGACGTTCTTCGGATGAATATACCTCCGAGGAATCGGAGGAGTTCCGTGAGGTTCTGTACACCATGCGTGAGGACGAGGTGGCAGGATGGGTGCGTTCATTACAGTTGCGGGCTGTGGAACTTCCGGATGATTTGAAATCCGAAGTCTTCCTGATTGTTGGAGAACGCCGGATTGTTTCTTGATAGACTGATATGGATATATTACAATACACTTTTTTCCAACATGCGCTGATTGGAAGTCTGTTGGCCAGTATATTGTGCGGAATTATCGGCACTTATATTGTTACCCGCCGTCTGGTTTTCATCAGCGGAGGACTTACTCATGCTTCGTTCGGTGGAATAGGATTGGGTGTGTATTTCGGTTTCCCTCCAATTCTTTCAGCAGCCATTTTTGCCATGCTGAGTGGATTTGGCGTGCAGTGGCTCAGGTCAAGAAGCGATATGCGTGAGGATTCTGCTATTGCCATCTTCTGGACTTTGGGTATGAGTGTTGGTATCATCTTCAGTTTCATGAGTCCGGCTTTTGTTCCCGACCTGTCATCCTATCTGTTTGGTAATATCCTGACCATATCGATGGGGGATATCCTGTGGCTGGCTGTGTTGACCCTGATTTCGGTATTGGCATTCGTTTTCTTCTTGAGACCGATTATGTATGTGGCTTTTGACGAGCAGTTTGCCCGTTCTCAAGGTATGCGTGTTGGTATGGTTGATTACCTGATGATGGCGTTGATTGCTTTATCCATCGTGGCATGTCTGCGTATGGTGGGTATTGTTCTGGTGCTGTCCCTGCTGACCATTCCTCAAAGCACAGCCAATCTGATTACACTGAATTACAAGCATATGATAGGTTACTCCATCCTGATTGGCTATATCAGTTGTTTGGGAGGTCTGTTCTTCTCGTATGCTTATAATGTCCCATCGGGTGCAAGCATCATCTTTGTATCTATCCTGATTTATGCCGTTTGTAAATTAGCTACTTCATTGATTAAACATTAAAGTTATGGAAATTAAAATAAATTCATTGGATAATATCCGTCAGTCGGCTGTGGAGTTTGTAAATGCCATGGGTGATAATACCGTGTTTGCTTTCTATGGCAGCATGGGAGCGGGAAAGACAACATTCATCAAGGCTGTATGTGAAGTGCTGGGCGTGGAGGATGTCATTAATTCACCAACCTTTGCCATTGTCAACGAATATAGAAGCGATTCTGATGAACTGATTTATCATTTCGACTTTTACCGGATAAAAAAGTTGGAGGAAGTATATGATATGGGTTACGAGGATTATTTCTATTGTGGAGCGCTGTGTTTCATTGAATGGCCGGAACTGATTGAAGAGTTGTTGCCGCTGGACGCAGTAAAGGTCCGTATTGAGGAGCAACCCGATGGCACCAGACTCATCACCTTTTAATATAATAAGGAAAGGCATCCTTTAGGGGATGCCTTTTATTATCTTGTTGTGGTAATTTCAACTCCACAAGATTCACATTGAGCACCCATTGGCGGGTTCTCCTTGTCTACTTTCACCGTTATCCGGGTAATGGCGGGAAAGTCCTGGTAAAGTCTTTTGGCTATTCTGCCTGCCACGTGCTCTAATAGTTTGGAAGTCTTGCACATCTCATCCTTAACGCTGCTGTATATGTCGGCATAGCTGATGGTTCCATCCAGATTGTCGGACTCAACGGCTGGCGTGAAATCTGTATCGATATGAAGAGATACCCAAAAATACGTACCTACTTTATTCTCCTGAGGCATAACCCCATGATAGGCATAGAAACGCATCTTTTCGAGATGTATCGATGTGCTTTCAATCTGCATGATTGTGCTTATTCGTCTTCCTTAATGTATTTCTTCAGTGCGCGTTCCACGCCGTCTTTCCAGCTGTTGATGGAATCTCCGTCAAACTGAAGGCTGTCTACCATCTTTACGACCTGCTTTACAGGAACACGGTAGCGCAAAACGCCCGAGATCAGCTTGGCATAATTCCAGTACTCCTTGTTGAACTTCTCAGACAGACCTTCAATGGTGGTCTTGTAGCCTCTCTTGTTCTGGAACTGGAAGTCGTAGCGCTTAACACCGTTCTCATCGAAGTTCTTGACAATCTTTCCGCTTACTACTGATTTGGGTAATGAGATGCCCTCTTCGTCATCCAGTACACCCGTAAAAATCTCATAAGGGTAACCATCCAGAAGACCAACAAATGCCACCCATTTCTCCTTGTTGTTCTGGAAACGGACCACATCACAATCCAATACTCTTGGACGTACTTCTGTTACTGGTAATTGTTTGTAAACTGGAGCCTCCTTGGGGTTTGTAGACGATTCTTGCTCTGCCATAGTGGTGGTAGTTACGGTTAATTCAATACATAAAACAGTTCTCCATTTTCTAACAATTGTATCCATGGAAGAATTGACGGATAAAAAAATGTAGAAGTTGTATGGCATACCCAATCAATTCTTTTGCAAAGATAGAAAATCATGTTGAATGAACCAAATTTTGAAATAGGAAATAAGTGATGATTCTGTAAGTTTTCCGTTTTTATTGCTCTTCTTATTGAAAATGAAATGTTTTTTATCCTGCCAAAACCCTAATTGTTGTCCAAAATAATAATTAGTTACAAACTATGATACATTTATTCGGAAATTTTGTACCTTTACAAAAGATTTAAAAATGGTAAGATATGGATAGTATTAAAAATCGTGTTTCCATCCGTAAGTATTCGGAACAGAACATTTCAGACGAGCTGCTGACTCAACTTTTAGAAGAAGCGGAAAGAACTCCAACGATGGGTAATCTGCAATTATACAGTGTTGTGGTTACCCGCAACGAAGAAGGAAAAAAGAAATTATCCCCTCTTCATTTCAATCAGCCTATGGTCATGGGTGCACCTGTGGTGCTGACATTCTGTGCTGATTTTCGCCGTACTACCCAGTGGTGCAGATACAGAAAGGCTGATCCTGGCTATGATAATCTGCTGTCCTTCCTGAATGCAGCATCAGATACGCTGTTGTATGTCCAGAATTTCTGTACTTTGGCTGAGGCTGAAGGATTGGGTACCTGCTATTTGGGTACAACCATCTATACGTCCGAGGCTATTATTGACGCATTGGGATTGCCTGAGCTGGTTTTCCCTGTAGCAACCATTACGGTAGGCTATCCTGACGAGAGTCCTGCACAATCAGACCGTTTGCCGATTCGTGCGATTATGCACAATGAGGCTTATGCCGATTACGACGAGAAGTCGATTGACGATTTGTATGCAGAAAAAGAATCACTGCCTGAAAACAAGCATTTTGTGGAAATCAACAACAAGGAGACTTTAGCCCAGATATTTACCGACATACGTTATTCCCGAAAGGATAATGAGGCTATGAGTGAGGGATTGTTGCGGGCGTTGAAGAAACAAAAGTTCTTATAATGAAAAAAACAGGTGCTTAACGGCACCTGTTTTTTTTATGCTTGATTTAATGTGACTTCAATTTCGTTTACCTGAGCAGAAATCTTAGCATCAATCTCAATCTGTTGCTTGATCTGCTTGATGGAGTGCAGCACGGTGGCATGGTCTCGGTGGCCAATCTCAGCACCAATGCGTGTCAATGCCATATCGGTATATTTCTGTGCCAGATACATGGCGGTCTGACGGGCAATGGCTACAGGGCGCTTTCTGCTTCGGCTGAAAATGTCTTCCAGGGAAACCTTAAACTGCTCGCAGGTGGCTTTCAGGATGGCTTCCACATTGATGACTTTCTTCTCATATTGGATAACGCGTCCTACTACACGCTCTGCCAACTGCATGTTAATGTCGCAGTTGTAAACCACTGAATAAGCCATCAGTGAATTGATGATACCCTCCAAATCACGTACACTATTGTTTACGTTGGTGGCGATAAAGTCAATCACCTCATTTGGAATATGCAGGCCATCGCGCTTAATCTTCTTAGTAATGATGGCTTTTCTCAGATCCTGATTGGGTCTTTCCAACTCAGCAACCATACCCCATTTGAATCGGGTAAGCATACGCTCCTCAAAACCCTTCATTTCGGAAGGAGTGCGGTCGGAAGTCATGATAATCTGCTTGCCTAACTGCTGTAGATGGTTGAAGATATGGAAGAATGTATTCTGGGTCTTGATTAGTCCGGACAATTCCTGAATATCGTCAATGATCAGTACATCGATGGTCTGATAGAATTTGATGAAATCATTCGTCTTATTGTTTCTGACAGCATCGGTGAACTGTACCATGAAAAGGTGAGCGGATACATATAATACCCTGCTGTTGGGGAATTTCTGCTTGATCTGACCGCCAATAGCATTTACCAGATGGGTTTTGCCTACGCCAGAAGGTCCATAGATGAACAATGGATTAAATGAAGTGTGAGCTGGATCTTCTGCAATGGACATACCAACGGTACGGGACAGCTTGTTGCAGCTGCCTTCAATAAAGTTTCCGAAGTTATACTTTGGGTTTAACTGAGAATCAAGTTCAGAAGTGCTCTGAGGAACCTTGTTGGCTTCAACAGCAGGCTTCTCCTTGACTTCTACTTGTGGTACTACTTCTTCGGCTTCCTGAATTTGGTCCAGATGGTTTGTGCTATCCGTATTAACACGGTACATCAGGCGTGTTTCCTTTCCGAATACACGCATAATGGATTTGCTGAAGATATCCAAAAAATGCTCCTCCAGAAATTCACAGAAAAACTGGCTAGGAACCTCAATGGTTAATGCATTATCAACCAAAGAGAGAAATCGGATAGGGGCAAACCATGTGTTATATTGCGTTTCTGTGAGATTGTCGCGTATAATAGACAGACAATCCTTCCAGAGCAATAGAGATTTGTTTTCCATTGTTCTCAAACTGATTTTAATATGTCACTCAACTTCTACACATGCAAAGTTGAGAAACTTTTTCTAAAAAAACAAATCGATTTTTATTTGGATATTCTAAAAGAGTTATAATAATTTGAATAATAGGTATTTAGAAATGTGGCAAAACAGGCCTACCGTGGAACGGTAAGTGTGTGGTATAACAGATTGATTTACATTGTTTTGTTCGTGTAACCTTTGTTTGCTGGAAATAAAGGATAAGTTAAATAGACTTGCTCTTTTTTTCCAAAAATCAATAAATTATACCTGTCGATATTTTTGCATGAAAAAAATACCTAATTTGAATTCATTTCAAATAACGTTATTTGTCTTTTTTACCGAAAACTGAGAAATGAACGTATCTTTTTGGATGACTCTTGAAATCGCCCAACAGACTTGCAGCATTTGACATGGTTAGGTTCATGTTGTTGTAAAGCTCGGTGTCATTCATCAGTAATCCGATTGTGCTTTCCTTGCTGTTGATCTTATTCGTCATCTGCTCTACATTAGCCAGGGTGCTGTTGATTCTGGCCATGGTGCCTTCTACATCCAGTTGCTGAATCTTCTCATCCATATGAGCGGTAAGTGTCTGGGCATTCTGGCACACAGAGTTCAGATTGGCGGTCAACTCTGGCAGCGAGTTCATCACCTTATCTAATTTGGCGGTGGTGCTGTTCAGGTTGCTGGTCATCTGCTCGGTGTGGTGTAAAGTGTTGGCCAGTGCAGGATCGTTTACCAGCGTGTTTACTGCAGTCAGGATAGAATCCAGTTTAGGAAGCATCTTCTCGATGGCTGGCAGCATGTTGGCTGCGGAATCCATCAGACCGCCTGCCGCGCTTCCTGCCAGAGTGTCGCCTGGCTCTATGCGCTGCTTGGGGTTGTTTGCCAGGAGTATATTCATTTTTACGCCTCCCAGCATCTCTGTTTCCAGCGATGCGCTACTTCCTGCAGGAATACGCAGTTCCGGATCCACGTCGATAGCTACCACCACATGACCGGGTTTGTTGTAATTGTAGACAATGTCGCGCACAATGCCGATGCTATAACCATCTGCATAAACCGGACTGGACTGTGTCAGCTGGCATACGTTTGCAAATTCCACATAATATCTGTTCTTGCTTGAAAGCACGTTTACTCCCTTAAGGAAACTGATACCATAATATAATAGTACTATTGCAACCAGACCTGCTGCACCGATTTTAGCTTCTTTAGAAAATTTCATGGTTTTTTATTTTTTGTTTTTAAATATCCGGATTGCTTCGTTTACGTCCATTTTCTCTCCATTCCGGAAAGCAATGATGAAACAATCAGAAAATTTAGTTGTAATTTCCTTTTTCTTTCTCAAAATCTCATTGTAGTCGCTGGAAGAACCGTAGGTATACTTGTACTTACTGCTTTCACGATAGAAATCCACCCCCTTCAGGCCTTTGAATTGGCGGTCATTGGCATTCAGCTTGGTAGGCGAGGTGAGAATCTGGATTTTAAACACCGGTGCGTCCGATTTAGCGGCCTTAGCAGCTGGGGCTTTATTCTCTTCCGCTTTGGTGTTTTCAGCTTTCACCTTATTGTCTGTCTTGGCTGTTGTATTCCCTGCTGTTTTGGCAGGTGCCTTTTCTGTGGTCTTAGCTGGCGTTTTTTCGGCTGCTTTTGCAGGTGCCTTCTCTGCTGTTTTGGCTGGTGTTTTCTCTGCTGTTTTAGCAGGCGCCTTTTCGGCAGTCTTTACAGGTGCCACCTCATTCTTGGCTGTATTGTTAGCCTTTGCGGCAGTCTGATTCTTGTTTCTGGCCACGTGTGACGCATCCCGGATAGGATGAAGATCCAGAGCTTCGCCCTCTTCAACTGCTGCTGATTCTGCCACTATCGGTGCTGCACTTTTTGGAGCAGGCTGACTGGTGGTTGCCGAGGTCTTCTGACCGGACTTGTAGCTGATAAAGGCGTTGTAAATGCTTCTTGCCATCTTATCGATGCCGGCAGATGTGTTCAGGAAATTCTCTTCCTGAGGAGTGGATATATAGCCCAACTCTACCAGGACGCTTGGCATGGCAGTCTCTCGCAGCACCAGGAATCCGGCCTGGTGAACGCCCTTGTCCACACGTCCGGCTTTTTTGAACTGCTGCTGAATCTTTTTGGCGAAATTGATACTCTGGTTCATGTTCTTGTCCTGCATGAACTCAAAGATGATGTAACTCTCTGAGGAATTAGGATTAAAGCCCTTATAGGTCTCCTTGTAACCGTTTTCCATCAGAATGACACTGTTCTCCTTCTTTGCAACTTCCAGGTTCTCGCCCGCTCTGGCCATACCCAGTGTATAGGTCTCGGCACCTGATACAATCTTACCCTTTGGCAGGGCGTTGGTATGAATGCTGATGAATAAGTCGGCCTTGGCATTGTTGGCAATCTGAGCGCGCTGATTCAGTGGAATGAACACATCGGTTTTACGAGTATAAACCACCTTAACGTCTGCGCAGTTCTGCTCTATCAGCTTGCCCAGTTTCAGGGCGGTATTCAGGTTGATTGTTTTTTCTTTCGCCTTCTTTCCCACTGCTCCCGGATCATGTCCGCCATGGCCGGCGTCAATCACAACTGTAAACTTCTTTGGGGCAGAATAGGCTGCTATTGTAAAAAATGACAATAACAGCATGCTTAAACTGAATATCTTAAAAAATCTTCTAGTCATGATTGGGTGCAAAGTTACAAATTTTTTCAATAGGACTAGTGTCCTATTATTCGGATTTTCCTTCCTTTTTAACCGTCAGCTTGTCGATTATCAGTGCTATGGCACCATCTCCGGTTACGTTACATGCTGTTCCAAAGCAGTCCATGGCAATATATAAGGCAATCATCAGCGCCTGATCCTGGTCGGTGAACCCTAACATGCTGGACAGTACGCCCAGGGCGGCCATGATGGCTCCGCCAGGAACACCGGGTGCGGCAATCATGGTTACACCCAGCATGCAAATGAAACCGATATACAGATGCAGGCTGTATGGATGTCCCTGCATGATCATCAAAGCCAGTGAGCATGCCACAATTTTCAGCATACTTCCGGAAAGATGGATGGTGGCGCAAAGGGGAATAACGAAACTTGCCACCCCTTCCGATACACCGTTCTTGATGGTTTGAGCCATGGTCACAGGAATGGTGGCCGCGCTGCTCTGAGTACCGAGTGCTGTGAAATAGGCGGGCATCATATTCTTCAACATCTTGAACGGGTTCTTATGGGTGTATCCACCGGCGATGCAGTACAGGAATATCAGCCAGAAAATATGCATGATAAAGATGATTCCGATGATTCCGGCAAAAACACCAAGGATTTGAACCACCTGTCCGGTTTCGGTCATATTCAGAAAAATACCGAAGATATAGAGTGGCAGCAAAGGAATAATGGCCACTTGAATAACCAGAGTGATGATGTTTCCGCATTCCTCGAATACGGTTTTCAGGGTCCGACTGTTGGTATAAGCGATACCCAAACCCAGGACGAAAGACAGAATCAGAGCGGTCATGACGCTCATGAGCGGAGGAATGGAAATGGAGAAGTAGGAACTAGGCTCTGAAGCCTGAGCCTGTTCGTAAAGAACTGCTGAATTGTCGGAAACAAATGCAGGAAAAGTGTTGGCACTTACCTCGTATGACAGTAATCCTGCCAACAGGGTAGCGGCATAGGCTAATCCTACGGTTATCAGCAGCATACGTCCTGCTTCACGTCCGATATTGGCAATGGCTGGTGTGACCAGTCCTACAATGATCAGTGGAATGATAAAACCTAAGAATTCACCGAAAATGCTGTTGAACGTAGCAAAAACGCGAATCAGTGATAATGGCATCCAAAAATCGCAAACGATGCCTAAAACAATGGCAATAAGAATTTGGGGCAAAAGCCCTAAATTAACCTTTTTCATAACAAACTCCCTTAAAAAAACTATGCAAATATACGGCAAATCCTCCGTTCTTCGAAATTATTTCGAAAAAAGTAATATCTTTGTAATTCAAAATGAAGATTGGATATGAATTATAAAAAGATTATTGACAAATACTATCCGGAAGAAAATGAGCTGAAAAGCATCTTGCTAACTCATTCCAGAATGGTTGCAGATAAGGCGATTCAAATCTCAAAAGCACATCCTGAACTGCACTTGAATGAGGCATTTCTGGAAGAGGCAGCCATGTTGCACGATATAGGAATTTTTCGTACAGATGCGCCTGGAATTTCCTGTTTTGGAACCGAGCCCTACATCCGTCATGGATGGTTAGGGGCGGAGCTGATGCGTGCCGAGGGTTTTCCGGAACATGCGCTGGTTTGTGAGCGTCATACCGGTACCGGTCTGACCCTGGAGCAGATTGCCCGGCAGAACCTTCCTGTTCCAGCCCGTGACATGCGTCCGGTAAGCCTGGAAGAGCAGGTGATCTGTTATGCTGATAAATTCTTTTCCAAGACCCATCCTGAGGTGGAGAAAAGTGCGGAGCGTGCACTGAAAAGTCTGGAGAAGTTTGGTCAGGAAGGCCTTGTTGTGTTCCGTAAATGGATGGATTTGTTCGGTTGCTTTTCTTAAAAATCCATATTTTCATCTGTAAAATACCGATAGATTGGTGGGATTTGTGTAATTTTGCAAGTCTTATTGGGATAGAGTGAAGAGATTAATTTACATCGTAGTGTTATGGATGCTCGTGTTGATTGTCAATGCGGCAGGAGGAGTGTCACCTTTAGGTGCACGCTTTTCCGGTACTCCTCCCCAGGATACAACCCGTAAGGACTCACTCCGCGCCGATACTATTCCTGTACGTGGACGAATCATGTCGGCTCACCGTAATTACCAGAATCCCCGAAATACTTATATCAATCCGCTGGATTCCATTCTTGCGGCCCGCAGACGTGCGTCCGACTCTATTGAAAAAATCAGACAGCAGGAACTGCAGAGAAATGATTCGGTTCTGCCGGATCTGGAGCAGACCGACTCGTTGGTGTCGGCTCCTGAACAATTGAAGCAGGAACTGGAGGAGGCCTTGTTGCCGGACAGCGTGAAGCAGGAAAGACCAGATAGCGTTTTGCCGGAATTGCCTGATCCTTCATCCCTCCGCGGTTTCAGACTGGCGGATGATACATTGGCTACCGATACGGTAAAGAAGAGCGATAGCGCATTGGATTTCCCGGTACAGTTCGAGGCTGCCGATTCTACGGTGTATCTGCCGAATGAGGGTTTTGCCCATTTCTATGGAAGCGGTAAGGTGGATTATCAGCAGATTGAGTTGGCTGCTGAGGTTATCTCCCTGAGTGTGGATAGCAGCATAGTCCGTGCTCACGGTATTGCCGATTCGCTTGGTGTCATCACAGGTAAGCCTAAGTTTAAGGAAGGAGATAGTGAGTACACTTCCGAGACCATGAGCTATAACTTCAAGTCGAAGAAGGGTTATATCACGAACGTGGACACCCAGCAGGGCGATGGTTTCCTGACCAGTGAGCGAAGCAAGAAGGGTGCTAATGATGAACTGTTCCTGGAACATGGCCGTTATACCACTTGCGATGAGGATCATCCTCATTTCTATCTGGCATTGAGCCGTGCCAAGGTCCGCCCTAAGAAGGATGTGGTGTTTGGCCCTGCATGGCTGGTCGTTGAGGATGTGCCGTTGCCATTTGCCATTCCTTTCGGTTTCTTCCCGTTCAGCAGCAGTTATTCTTCCGGTTTCATCATGCCGTCATACGGTGACGATGCCCGCCGCGGATTCTATCTGAGAGACGGTGGTTACTATTTTGCCATCAGTGATCTTATGGATCTGAAGGCCACAGGTGAGATCTATACCCGTGGTTCCTGGGGTGTGAACGTGGCCAGCAATTATGCCCGAAGATATAAGTACAGAGGAAATGTGATGCTGGATTACCAGGTCTTTGTGACCGGTGATAAGAACATGCCGGATTATTCCAAGCAGAAGAGCTTCAAGGTGCAGTGGTCGCATACACAGGACAGCAAGGCCAGTCCTAACAGTACATTCTCGGCCAGTGTGAACTATTCTACGTCATCATACGATAAGAATGCGATGTCTTCGCTGTATGATCCTAGTCAGTATGCACAGAGTACCAAGACGTCAAGTATCAGTTACTCACGCACCTTTGCCGATATCGGTCTGACTTTGTCAACCAGTACCAATGTCAGCATGAGCTCGCGCGACTCTACCATCAGCATGACCTTGCCTGATTTGAACATCACTCTGGCGCGTCTGTATCCGTTCAAGCGTAAGGCTGCCGCTGGTAAGGAACGCTGGTATGAGAAGATTGCGATGAGCTATTCCGGCCAGTTGAGCAACAGCATTAACACCAAGGAAAACGAGATTCTGCATAAGAACCTGTTCAAGGACTGGAGAAACGGCTTTAAGCACTCTATCCCTGTTTCGGCCGCGTTTACCTTATTTAAATATGTCAATGTTACTCCTTCGATGAATTATACTGAGCGTTGGTATTCATTCAAGGAGAACCGCTCATGGGATGAGATGCGACAGGTGGAGCGCCGTGATACCACTTACGGATTCAACCGTGTGTACAACTGGAACCTGAGCCTTTCTGCCAGCACTAAGCTGTATGGATTCTACAAGCCATGGAAGATGTTTGGTGACAAGATTCAGATGATCCGTCACGTCCTCACCCCAAGTGTGAGCTACAGCTATGCGCCTGATTTCTCGGCCAGCCGTTACGGTTTCTACGATACCTATCTGAAAACAGATGCCCAGGGTAACATTACCACTGTACAGTACTCGCCTTATAGTGGCGGATTGTATGGCGTGCCGGGTTATGGAAAGACGGGTAGTATTTCCATGAGCTTGGGTAACAACCTGGAGATGAAGATGAAGAGCGATAAGGACTCTACTGGCGTGAAGAAAGTCAGCCTGATTGACGAGCTTACAGCCAATCTTTCATACAATACGGCTGCCCGTGAGCGTAAATGGAGCGACTTGTCTGTAAGTGCCCGTATTAAGATTACCAAGAGCTATACGTTCAATATGTCGGCCGTATTTGCCACTTATGCTTACTCCGTGGATCAGAACGGCAACCCATACCTGAGTAATGAGACCGAATGGAGCCGCGGTAAGTTCGGCCGATTCCAGGGTACCAGCCAGCACCTTTCATATACTCTGAACAATGACACGTTCAAGAAACTGTTCGGAAAGAAGGAAAAGTCTGATTCCAAGAAGAAAAAGGATTCGGACGGTGATGATGATGACCAGAATGATACGGATAATGAGGCAACGGATACCAATTCCAAGAAGGAGCAGAAGGAAGCTGCTGCGATGGATGATGATGGCTATATGAAGTTCAAGATGCCATGGTCACTGTCTATCAGTTACAGCGTTACAATGGCCGAGGACCGTACCAAGGAAAAGTTCAACCTTAAGTCGATGCGTTATCCTTACAAGCTTACTCATCAGCTGAACTTCTCGGGCAACCTGAAACTGTCTGATGCCTGGAATATCAATTATTCAAGCGGTTATGACTTTACGTTCAAGCGCCTTGCCACCACTACCGTGAATATTAGCCGTGACTTGCACTGTTTCTCTCTGTCTGGAGGTCTGGTGCTGAGTTCTTACGGTGCTACCTCATATCATTTCACCATCCGTGCTACTGCCGGAACACTGGCCGATGCCTTGAAGTGGGATAAGCGCAGCGGTGTGAACAATGCCGTTCAGTGGTACTAATGATTCTTGCCTATGAATGTGAAAATTGATGCTTCCTGGAAGGAACAGCTCCAATCTGAATTTGATAAGGAATACTTTGAGAAACTGACCGCTTTTGTCAGACAGGAGTATGCCACCACTACGGTCTATCCTCCAGGTCCGCTGATTTTCAACGCATTTGATTTGTGTCCTTTTGATAAGGTTAGGGTTGTGATTATCGGACAGGATCCTTATCATGGCCCCGGACAGGCTCACGGCTTGTGCTTCTCGGTCAATAAGGGTATTGCCTTCCCACCATCATTGCTGAATATTTTCAAGGAGATAAAGGATGATATCGGTACGCCGATTCCGGAATCCGGCGATCTGACTCATTGGGCCAGGCAGGGCGTGCTGCTGCTGAATGCCACACTCACAGTGCGTGCCCATCAGGCTGGCAGCCACCAGCGTCAGGGCTGGGAAGAATTTACCGATGCGGTAATCCGTCGGCTTAATGAAAATAAGGAACATCTGGTGTTCATCCTTTGGGGAAGCTATGCACAGAAAAAGGGTGCTTTCATCGACCGCAGTAAACATCTGGTGCTTACATCGGCTCATCCGTCACCTCTGTCGGCATGGCATGGATTCTTTGGAAATCATCATTTTAGCCTTACCAACCAGTATTTGGTTAAGCACGGCAGCGAGGCCATCCGCTGGTAAATAGGGAAATTCCCCTGAATCTTTAGGGATTTCCATTTGCCTGTAGGGATTTCTTTCCTTATTTTTGCATCAGAAACATTAACAACTTAAAGAATACGATTATGAAGAAAGTCATTTTGGCAATGGTTCTAGTACTGACCGCTAGCTTGAGCGCTATGGCAATGAGTAAGTCACGTTCTCGTCAAGAGGCAAGTTTCCTGACCGATAAGATGGCACTGGAACTTCATTTGACCCCTAATCAGATGCAGGATGTGTACGAGATCAATTACGATTATTTCCGCACCTTGGGCAGCGTGTTCGTTAGTTATGAGAGAGAGTATCACTTGTGGCTCACCGATTTGTCTTATGTGTTCTCTGCATGGCAGTGGCGTCAGTTCCAGCGTTTGAGCTACTTCCTGACTCCTGTACAGGTGGTGAACCGTGCGTGGTATTTCCCAATCTATACCCGTTATACCAAGGGCGTGAACTATTATAGCGTACCTGTAGGATATAAGACTTATGTGGGTGGTCACCATAATTCAGCCAACTACTACCAGACCCGTTCACAGATGCACCGTCAGGAGGTTCAGGCTCATAGCGGCATTCATGCCACTGATCGACCAAATGTAGTGACTCATTCTGTAAATGGCGTGGGTAATAATCACCAGAATGTGAATGGTGTTCAGCCAAACCGTGGAAATGTCAATAACAGTTCTCAGCGTAAGGTGGTGGACAAGAAGACCGATACCCAGAAACCTCGCAACAGCCGTTCTGATATGCATGGCCAGAGTGCGGTGAGAAGCAATGGCAACGGTAACGCTAACGGTAGAAGAAAATGAAACTGGAAATCTGTGCAGGTACTTGGGATAGTGCGAAGGCTGCAGCTGAAGGAGGAGCCGACCGTATAGAACTGTGTTCTGCATTGTCTGAGGGAGGGCTTACCCCATCCGTGGGGCTGATAAAGAAAGCCCTCTCTTTGCAGCATTGTCTCAAGGTGCATGTCCTGATTCGTCCTCGCTCTGGCGATTTCCTCTATACTCCGGATGAGGTGGAGATGATGGCGGAGGATATCCGTACTGCTGTCGGCTTAGGAGTGGATGGCGTGGTTATCGGTGCCCTGACTGCCGATGGTCAGATTGATGTTCCGGCTTGTAAGACGCTGGTTGCTGCGGCTGCCGGTGTTCAGAATATCACTTTCCACAGAGCTTTTGATATGTGTGCCGATCCGTTTGCGGCGTTGGAGCAGATTATTGGTTTGGGGTGCAACCGTATCCTGACTTCGGGCCTCTCGTCTACAGCCGTGGAGGGAATACCCACTTTGCGCCGGTTGGTGGAGGCAGCTGGTGACCGGATCATTATCATGCCTGGTTGTGGTGTGAGTCCGCACAATGCCCGTCGGATTTTGGAGGAGACAGGTGCGACAGAGATTCATGCATCTGCCAGAAGTGAGGTACATAGTCTGATGAAATATACTAAGGCGGATGTCAGTATGGGGGCAGCCGGTAGAGATGAATTCTCACGTATGGAAACCGATTCTGCATTAGTTGGAGAAATTATTGGTACTTGCTCTTAACGATTGCCCACTGGATAATTTGTATCAACATGTCAAAGACCGCTCTGTCTGTATAGAGTACTTTTTCTTATTCTTTTGGAACGTTCTATGAAGACGGGCCCTTGTCTTCTATGATGACCTCCACCAGATGTAAGAGATGACTCAAGATTCGATTAACAATACGAAGTTACGGCTTTTCGAGGGGACGGTCAATTCTTTTTTTGAAAAAGTGCCAAAAAATCGTATTTTACTCAATGTTTCTCACATTTTGCGGCGCGAAGCACGATTTTAGCACATTCGTTAGTGATTTAGTAAATAAAATTCCTATTTTGTATGCAAATATCTGAATCTATCAGCCATATAAAAGTTATTTAGCAGATAATCAGATAATTCCATTTTTTTAGGTGTCTTGTACTGAAATAGGTTGACTCATAAACGAGTTCAAATGTTAAAAATTTAAGTTTATGAGTAGACAAAAATTTAGTCGCGCATTAAAGCGTGCAATCTGCATCGAGTACATGCAAAGTGGTCAGTCAAGACAAGAAATTAGCTTTAAATACGGCCTTCCGAACGTTAATACCCTGTCCAGTTGGGTAAATTCC
>JAZQPA010000106.1:0-28134 GCA_045628125.1 Bacteroidaceae bacterium | reverse complement strand
CGTTGCATTCTGCCAACGCGTTCAGTACCAGGCTCAGGTTTCCGTCACCTATTGTGTTGCTGAAACTGCCGCAATAGATATAGCCAATGTTGTCATCAAAGATTTTGTAATGCAATCCCGATGAAATCTTGTAATCCTTGCCTAAATACAGTTTGTGAATGCTGTCATTGAAATTTGAGGGAAAGTCGTCTTTCCAACTCCAGTTGCGGGAAATGTCATGTGCCGCATACAGATTGACATGGCCGTCTTTCAGTTCGGCAAGCATCTCGCCTAAAACCTCGAACAACTGATTGTCGTTCATCAGTGGAGCTATGCGGTCGGCATAGCGTGAGTGAACCTCATTCCAGTCCAATCCAATGGTCTTAGCCTTGTAATCAAAAAAGCAATAATGCTTATCAATGATGCTCCACAAGGCTTCAAAATTATCCTGTGGTTTATTCTCCCAGTCTTCTCCCTGGATACAGCTGGCAAAGGAGAGGATGGCGACTATAAGTGCAAGCAGGTATTTTTTCATTGAATGGGCTTTTTACTGATGATGAAATTTTTAGTGAAACCAATCATAAAGGCGTGGCTGTAGGTATGACTTTTTAAACGATTGACTGAACTCTGTTGTAAATCGCCCATATATCCTACACGCATGTTAGTGCGTGCCAAAGTGAAATCCAAATACAGGGAATGCCGAAGTGACGGTTGACTGAATGGGGTAGTGAGGCAAAGGTTATGCCATCCTCCGTTTTTCAGTTCAAACATCTCGTAATAGGATTCGCCGTATTCCGGTGAGAACATAAGTCCCACAACCGGTACTGATACCTGGTATCTTAGTCGGAACGGACGCTTGAACATTCTGAAACGGTAGAAAGCCATTCCGCTGATATCTGCATTGGCATAGACCTTGGCTTGAGCAGGATTGTTCGAATTCCGCTTGTTATAGATAACTCCACCGTTCAAGTCTGCCATGGGGCCAGCCAGGATGGTCAGCTTATCAGTAATCTGCCATTGGTACAGCCACCCGATGTTCCAGTTCAGCATGCCTTCATACATCTTGCCTGATTTGTTGGGGCCTTTGCCATAGCTGGCATGGGCATTCAACTGGGTCTGGACATACACGTTGCTGTCCATCAGGTGTGTCTGGCGGAAAGTCTCACGCTGTATACGTGCTTCTGTTCCGGTATATTCCAAAGGGGACAGATAGTCATCATATACATTGGTGGTACCCACACCAAAGGTTAAGGTGTGGCTCACTTCCTGCGCTTGGGCCAGAAGGGAGAAGCAACTAATAAGCAGTACCAGAATTTTTCTCATCAGAACAGTTTCAATTGTCCGGTCAGTTCATCAATAATGTCCTCATCGCTTTTTCCGGCATCAGGATCTAAGTTCTCCGGCTCTGAGGTTGCATCCTCTGCTGTACTTTCTGCCTTCTCAGGGAATCGGGTGGGTTCCAGCTCCTCAATCTTGGCAACCTGGTAGGTTGACAATCGCTTACCCTTGGCTTTGAAACTTTTGATGGTAATGAACTGTTCAACATCTACCTCAATGGCCTCACGGAAAGAGTCGCCTCCACCAAAGGCCACCTTGATTCTCGGGTAAACCACATCGGTGAGCAGAACGAGCTTGTTTTTCTTGTTCTCGCCCAGGAAGTTCTGAGGCTTGACCGATGCATCCATAGGGAAACGCTTCAGGTAAGGGAATCCTTGCTGGTCATAATCATACAGTACGGCACTCCACACTTTGCCTTGCTCGAACTTCTCCATACGGATAATGTTCGTCTCATAGTGATTGTTTACATCAAATGATGTGGTATAGAATGTACCATTGTCCTCAACAATCAGAATCTTATCGTCACTGTGGAACTCACCTAGATAATTACCGCGGCCGTCATAGTTCAAGCGTAAGATATCCGGATCAAACCAAACCTTTCGTCCGCCTAAGGTAGAACCACCACGCTGTTTCAGTCCGATGCGTGCAATCTCACTCTTGCTGAGCAGGTTGCCCATAGCCTGACGGCCCTTAATCATCACCTCGCTGAAATCCTTCTCTACAAAAATCTTCTTGAGCTTAGGATCGGGTTTGAAGGTGATTTTGATGATTTCGGCTTCACCGTTAGGGTTGGCAGTGAAATACATCAGTTTACTGCCAGGGGTACCCATCGTGATGTCGTATTCCTTGTCACGGGTAATACCTGTCACTGCAAATCGTTTGATATAGTAGTTACCACCCTTACCGTCACGATATACGGCATTGTAGATGGTACGTTTGTCGTTCTTCTTGAAAATATCGATGTGAAGGATGTTCTTGCCCACAAAGATCTTTTCGGCCACCTTGATAATCTTGTACTTACCGTCCTTGTAGAAGATGATGACATCATCCAGATCTGAACAGTTGGCCACATACTCGTCCTTTTTCAGACCGGTACCAATGAAGCCGTCCTCACGGTTGATGTACAGTTTCTCGTTGGCTTCTGCCACCTTGGTTGAGTCGATGGTATCGAAATTACGGACCTCGGTAAGGCGGGGATGGTTCTTGCCGTAACGTTCCTGCAGCAGCTTGAACCATTTGGTGGTAACATCCACCATGTGAGCCAGATCATAGTCGATCTGCTCAATCTCGGCCTTCATTCGGGCAATGGCCTCATCTGCCTTCTCCTTGTTGAATTTCAGAATGCGCTGCATCTTAATCTCCATCAGCTTCAGGATGTCCTCCTTGGTCACCTCGCGGATAAACTGAGGGTAGAATGGAGTCAGCCTGTCATCAATGTGGGCGCAGGCAGCATCCATGTCATCGGCATTCTCGAACTTGCGGTCTTTATAGATACGCTCCTCGATGAAAATCTTTTCCAGTGATGCGTAATGCAGTGATTCCAACAATTCACCCTTGCGGATTTCCAACTCCTTTTGCAACAGGCTGAGGGTCATATCCACAGAACGGTGGAGCACTTCGCTGACACTCAGGAAATGAGGCTTGTTGTTGTCAATAACACAACAGTTCGGTGATATGCTGACCTCGCAGTTGGTGAATGCATAAAGTGCATCCAGAGTCTTATCTGAGGAGGCACCAGGTGCCAGATGTACCAGAATCTCGACATTGGCAGCGGTGTTGTCATCCACTTTGCGCACCTTAATCTTGCCCTTGTCAACAGCCTTGGTTATGGAGTCGATAACTGTTGTTGTGGTCTCGCCGAACGGAATTTCGGTGATGCACAATGTCCTGTTGTCTAATTTGTTGATTTTGGCACGAACCTTTACCACACCACCACGCTCGCCGTCGTTATAACGGCTCACATCAATGCTTCCTCCTGTCTGGAAATCAGGGTACAGATTGTATGGCTTGTTGTGCAGGTAGGCTATGGCCGCTTCACAAAGCTCATTAAGATTGTGTGGCAATATCTTTGACGAAAGACCTACGGCGATTCCGTTTGCACCTTGAGCCAACAGCAATGGGAACTTAACGGGAAGAGCAATAGGCTCGTTGTTGCGGCCATCATAGCTGAGTTTCCACTCCGTTGTCTTAGGGTTGAACACTACATCCAGCGCAAATTTGGATAATCGTGCCTCGATGTAACGGGCTGCTGCCGCATCGTCACCTGTGAGAATATTACCCCAGTTGCCCTGACAGTCAATCAGCAAGTCTTTCTGGCCCAACTGAACCAATGCGTCCTTGATGGATGCATCGCCATGAGGATGGAACTGCATGGTGTGTCCCACGATATTGGCAACCTTGTTGAATCGTCCGTCATCCATACGCTTCATGGAGTGCAGGATACGTCGCTGAACCGGTTTCAGACCGTCCAATACATGGGGAACTGCACGCTCCAGGATTACGTAAGAGGCGTAATCCAGGAACCAACTCTGGTACATGCCCGTCAGTTGGAGTACCTGATCACCATTGGCGTCAGGTCTGTAATCCGAGTGTCCCTCGTTCTGAATATCTTCGTCTGTTGGTATGATCTCGTCACTCATGTCGTAGTGTCTTCAGTATTAAAGTTCATTTGGTAAGTTTTCCAGGAAGGTCTTTGTCACGCCGAATGATGCATGTGCCATGCTCTCCCAGAAATTAGCGTACTGCTCCCAATGCTGTTCCACACCTGGAGTGTCGCTGATGATGCGGAAGCTGATGAAAGGAACATCATAGATGTAACAGGTCTGTGCTATGGCACCGGATTCCATGTCGACAGCCAGACCATCAGGCCAGTCTTCCTTGATGTTGTAAAGGGTTCCAGGCTCAGAGATGAACTTGTCGCCCGAACAGATCAGACCGCCAACGATAGTGGTGTCTGTATCCAGATTCGTTGCGCAATTGAACAAAGTCTCGTTGCATGGGAAGTATAATGGCAATCCCTGCACCTGGCCAAAGGCGTTACCTTCACCGCAGTACACGTCGTGATATACAATCTTTTTGCTTACTACCACATCCATCACACTTAATTCACGGTCAATACCACCCGCAACTCCAGTGCTGATAATACAATCCGGCTTATAGGTCTTGATCAGTTCAACGGTTCCGATAGCGGCGTTTACCTTTCCGATACCTGATTCCATAATGATCAGGTCATTCCCGTTCAAACGACCCTCTACATAGGTGAATTTACCTTCCTTATGTTCTGTCATGCCCTCCAACAACTGCACTATCTGCTCTTTCTCGGAGTTCATGGCTGTGATGATTCCAATCTTCATGGTAGTTCTTTTACTGATTCTAAATGATTATTCGCTACAAAGATACTTAATTTTTAGGGAAATTCGCTATCTTTGCAAGCAAATTTTAATTAGAATGAAGAACTGGAAAATTGTTATACCCGACCTTTTGGCGATTGTCTTTTTCGTGGCACTGTCCATGGCTTATTTCTGGCCTGCAGTGACTGAGGGACGTATCTTAAACCAGCATGATTCAGAGGCTGGTATCGGTGCCGTAAAGGAGGCTGGCGACTATCATGAGGCAACTGGTGAACAAACCCGATGGACCAATGCTTTGTTTGGCGGCATGCCCACTTATCAGATTGCACCAAGCTATGGATCAACCGATGTGTTCAATCAGATTATCGGATTATATCACTTGTATTTACCTAATTATGTGTGGTATGTGTTTGCTTTGATGCTGGGTTTCTATATCCTGTTGCGCGCGTTCGACTTCAGGGTATGGATGGCGGCTCTGGGTGCGATAGTTTGGGCATTCTCCAGCTATTTCTTTATTATCATTGCGGCAGGTCATATCTGGAAGGTGATGACTTTGGCTTATATTCCTCCAACGATTGCCGGATTGGTGCTGTGCTATCGTGGAAAATTGCTGACAGGTGGTGCGGTGACAGCTCTGTTCGCAGCTATGCAGATCAGGGCCAACCATGTACAGATGAGTTATTACTTCCTGTTCTGCATGCTGTTTATCGCCATCGCTTATCTGGTGGAGGCTGTGAAGCAGAAACAGCTGGTGCGTTTTGCTAAGGCTACGGGTGTGCTGGCAGTGGCTGGTGCCATTGCTGTAGGCATCAATATCAGTAGCCTTTACCATACTTATGAGTACAGTAAGGAAACCATGCGAGGCAAGAGCGAACTGGTCAAGGAGAATACCGCTGATCAGACCGATTCCGGCTTGGAGCGAAGCTACATAACCCAGTGGAGCTATGGCATTGGTGAGACTTGGACACTGCTGGTTCCAAATGCCAAGGGCGGTGCCAGCAGCCGTGGCAATACATATTTGTCTCTTTCCAGAAACGATGACGCGATGGCACATGCACAGCCCGAACTGGCATCGCTGTATAATCAGTTGCCACAGTATTGGGGCGAACAGCCAGGAACACAGGGCCCGGTTTATGTGGGCGCTTTGGTGTTTGTCTTGTTCATCCTAGGTGCATGGCTGGTTAAAGGACCATTGAAATGGGCACTTTTAGGGGCAACTCTGCTGTCTTTCCTCTTTGCTTGGGGAAAGAATTATATGGCCTTTACGGATTTCTGTATCGATTACATTCCGATGTATGCTAAATTCCGTGCCGTGTCATCCGCTCTGGTGATTGCCGAGTTTACCATACCTTTGCTGGCAATGTTGGGCTTGAAGGAACTGCTGGCCAGTGAGGCAAGTTTCAAGCAGCATTTCAAACCATTCATAATCTCGTTTGGCGGAACAGCTGCTATCGCTTTGCTGTTCTCTGTATTCCCGGGCATCCTGGGTACTTGCATCTCCAGCGGTGAGGTTGCCGCAATCAAGAACGGAATTGATCCGTCCATGCAGGGACAGGTGTTGGATAATCTGAACGAGATGCGTGGTGCCATGTTCTCGGCTGATGCATGGCGCAGTTTCCTGTTTATCTTCGGTGGCGCAGCTGCATTATTACTCTACGGATTTGGCATGAAGAGCTGGGATGAGCAGCGTAAGCAACTGGTAGTGGGAGGATTGCTTATTGCTCTCTGTCTGGGTGATATGTGGAACGTGAACAAGCGTTATCTCAGTGATGATATGTTTGTGGCAAAGACCGAGCAGGATAATCATTTTTCTCCTACGCAGACCGATCTGGATATCTTGCAGGACAAATCTTTGGATTATCGTGTGCTGAATCTGGCCGGTAGTACGTTCAATGAAAACAACACTTCCTACTGGCACAAGAGTGTGGGTGGTTACCATGCGGCCAAACTGCGTCGCTATCAGGAATTGATAGAGGCTCATATCCAACCAGAGATAACTGTCCTGTATGATGCCATCATTAATGCTCAGGGCGATATGGAACAGGTGAGTCCAGAGGTTTCACCTGTCATCAATATGCTGAACACCAAATATGTGGTTGTCCCGGTTGACCAGCAGGGCAATACCATTCCATTGCAGAACTTGAATGCCATGGGTAATGCCTGGTTTGTGGATGCGGTTCAGTATGTCAATAATGCCAATGAGGAACTGGAGGGCACTGGCGCACAGGATCCACGTCGTGTAGCTGTAGTGGATGCTAAATTCAAGGATGTCCTGAATGGTGCAGAGACTCTGGCGGCTGATTCTACCGCAAGTGTGAAATTGGTGTCTTACGAACCGAACCATCTGAAATACGAGGCAGAAAGCAAAGAAGGTGGTGTGATTGTATTTTCGGAGATTTATTATCCGGACTGGACCGCTACTATCGATGGTGCCTCTGCAACTTTGGGACGTGCCAATTATGTGCTTCGTGCTATGTATGTTCCTGCCGGAAAGCATACCATCGAGATGAATTTTGATCCTCAGAGCATCCATACCACCGAGGCTGTAGCCTGGGTATCCATGCTTCTGCTGTTGGGAATGATTGTGCTGGCTGCTGTGCAGTTGGTAAGAAAGAAATAACGTATGAACACCGAGCCTATAGATACAGCTTTTCTGGTCCGTAGCCTGCAGGAACAGGTTGTGCAGTACAATTGGCGTCATACTCTGGACAAGGTTCAGATTGACTTCCTGATGCTGTTCTGCCTGTTGCTGATGCTGATGCTGGTGCTGGTCTATTTCTATATGAAACGCCGTTTGCGTCGTGCGGTCCAGGTGGAGCGCCGGCAGCGGATTTTTCAGGAGGCTCACTATCGCAATGCACGTCTGTTTGAGGAACAGCAGATGAAACAGCAGCTTGAGGAGGCTGTTGCTCAGGCTCATCAGGATGCAGAACCTACGGATAAGGTGGAGTTGCTGACCGAGTCGGGAATCTATCGGTTATTCCATAGGGCACGTATGGAAGATGTGCGTGTGACCGAGGAGGATTGGAAGTCGCTGCGCGAAGCCATCGACGAGGCTTACCCTAATTTCGTGACCCGTCTTTATGCCTTGGTTCCTAAATTGTCTGCCATAGAATTGCAGATTAGTTTACTGATAAAAATAAATGTGTCGGTGACAGATATAGCCTATCATGTGAGTCGCACCAAGCAGGCGGTAGCGGTTTCCAGAGCACGATTGTACAAGAAAATTACTGGAAATGATGGAAGTGCGGATCAGTTTGATAAGTATATTTTAGAGATGTAAATAACTGAAAAATAAAAAGGTAACAAAATGTTCACAGGCTCTGTTTGAGGGTGTGTCTATTTGTGAACAATTTGTGAACGTGAAAATCTTGTATGCTTTTATAATTGACTTATCTTTGCAGTACAAAATTGAACGTCTAAAACGAAACCTATTATTTTTCAAATCTACTTCACCCTGTCCCCGAATAGCCTAAAGGGACAGGGTGAAGTATTTTTAAGTGATAGCGTATGACAGTTTCTATTGTAATGTGCACCTACAACGGTGCTTCTTATATCAGAGAACAGATTGAGTCTTTGCTGGCTCAGACTGTTCCTGCCACTGAGATTATCATCCAGGACGACGGTTCCACGGATGCCACCTGGTCCATCCTGACGGAATACACCCAGAAGTATGCGCAAATAAAGATTTTCCATAATACAGACCGCAAGGGCATAAACGGCAACTTCATGTCAGCCTTGCGCAAGGCAAAAGGTGACTATATTGCCATCAGTGATCAGGATGATATTTGGGAACCGGACAAGCTGCAGGTCCAGTTGCAGGCCATAGGGTCCAAACTGATGTGTGGAGGATTTTCTAAACCATTCTCTACCGATGGTTTCCCAGTGAAGTGGGATGACCGTATGCCTTGTCTCCATGCTCTCCGTCTGTGTTATCTGAGTGAAGTGCCAGGCCATGTGCAGTTGTTCCGAAGAGAATTGTTGACTTATCTTCCACCAATTGGAAGAATAACGATGATGTACGATTGGCAATTGCAGTTTATCGCTTCGGTGGCTGAAAGTATTGCCTTCCCGGACAAGGTGTTGGTTAATTTCCGCCGACATGCCGATGCGGCAACTGCCGCAGCAACCATACCTGTGGAAAACAAAGGCAAGGCAGGGTGGAGTACGTTCTTCTTCCTATTGAGCAACTATGCGCCACTGAACGGTTATTTTAAGCAGCGGTTGCAACAGATAGAAATCATGTTATCTGATTTAGAGCGTCTTAATCCACAGCTGTTCGAGACCGAAAGTGTGAAGTTGGTGCGTCAATTGATCAACCTGGAAAATAAACGCAGTTTCATGGGCTATTTGCGATTGACGGCTTTCTGCATGATACACCATGGTAAATTGTATCATGCTCAGGAACCTAAAAAATGGAAGTCCATTCTCCGCGCTGCCTATTATCCGATGTACGGACTTAATTATTATCGCAGTATCATAGCTGAAGAGTGCTGAAAAATACCTATCTTTGCATTCAACATAAAGAAGATGTCAACGAGCTACCTTAAAAGATACAACAAACAGTCATTGAGAGCGTCCCAACTGAAGCAGCTGGAGATGCTGAAGGTGATTGTGGATATATGTGACCGCCATCAGATCGGCTACTGGCTTGAAGGTGGAACACTGTTAGGGGCTGTGCGTCATGGAGGCTTTATCCCTTGGGATGACGACATCGATATAGCGATGCTCCGTGAGGATCTTGACCGCTTTACAGAGATAGCTCAGAAGGAGTTGCCGGAACACTTGTTCCTGCAGAATCGGCATACTGACCCTGAATATCGGTTGGATCAGACAAAGATTGTGGATCTTAATTCGTTCTATGTGCAGCCGGATGATGATTTTGAATCCTCATCGCCCAAAGGTCTGTTTATTGATATCTTTCCTCATATACAGTATCCATACGTTCCTCAACGGTTGCGTAAACCTTTTTTCCGGGGAATATGTGTGGCTCATAGCGTGCTTAACACGAAGCATCATTATTCGTTGGAGAATTTGGGTAAATGGCTCTGGTTTGGCCTGAAGTATACCGTGTTTTATGGTATCGTGTGGCGTATTTTGCCAAAGCGAAAGAAATTCCTGATGAATGTGCCCACAACAAATTGGTATGGAACTGTGTTCCTGCGTGATGAGGTCCTGCCTGTATCCCGTATCCGATTTGAGGGCATGGAGGTCAATGCTCCGCATGATCCGGATGCCTATCTGAAGCATCTGTATAGGAATTACATGCAAATGCCACCAGAGGACAAGCGTCAGATTCATAGTGTGTTTATTTGCCCGGAATTGTTACAGAAATAACGATGCGTGTACTGATTGTCAATACATCTGAACGTATAGGCGGTGCGGCTATTGCTGCCAAGCGTTTAATGGAGGCCTTGAATAATAATGGAATCAAGGCCAAGATGCTGGTGCGCGACAAGCAGACCGATCATGTACAGGTGGTTCCATTGGAGAAATCGTGGAAGCATGCGTTGAAATTTGTATGGGAGCGTTTCTGTATTTGGAAAGCCAACCGATTCCACAAGCATAAATTGTTTGAAGTGGACCTGGCCAATGTGGGTACGGATATCACCCTGTTGCCTGAGTTCCGTGATGCCGACGTTATTCATCTGCATTGGATAAATCAGGGATTTCTGTCGCTAAAAAACATAGAACGGATATTGGAAAGCGGGAAACCGGTAGTATGGACCATGCATGATATGTGGCCTTTTACAGGTATTTGCCATTATTCCGGTGAATGCACCCGTTACCAGCGTTCGTGCCACCATTGCCCTCTTCTTTATACCGGCGGAGGCAAGAATGACATATCCAGCCAGGTCTTTTTGCATAAACAGCAGTTGTTTGAAAAGGCCAAAGTAAGCTTTGTGGCTTGTAGCCAGTGGCTTGAGTCTATGGCCGAAAGCAGCCAACTGCTGGTAGGGCAAGACATTTGCAACATCCCCAATGCCATCAATACCAATATGTTCCATCCGATGAACAAGCAGGCTGCCCGTCAGAAATTGAATTTGCCTTCCGATATGCGCCTGTTGCTTTTCGGCTCACTGAAAATTACAGATAAGCGTAAGGGTGTGGATTATCTGATTGAGGCTTGCCGCTGGATCAAGGAAAAATATCCGGATTTGAATGACCGTGTGGCTATTGTAACCATGGGTAAGGCTGGTGATGAGATGCGCCATCTCTTCCCGTTCCCAGTGTATGATTTGGAATATGTGTCTGCTGAACGTGATTTGGTGGATGTATATAATGCTGTGGATTTATATGTTACTCCTTCCCTGCAGGATAATCTTCCTAATACCATTGTCGAGGCTATGGCATGCGGTGTACCTTGTGTGGGATTCCATACCGGTGGTATTCCTCAGATGATTGATCATTTGCATAATGGTTATGTGGCTGAGTATAAGAATGCTCAGGATTTTGCCAATGGCATTCATTGGGCTCTGGTGGAGGATGATTATGATACCTTGAGTGAGATGGCAACCCGTAAGGCGCAGCAGACTTATTCGGAAGGCTCCGTTGCGAAGCGTTATATTGATGTGTACAATAAAGCCATTGGCCATGAGCAGTAATCCCGGAACGCCCTGTTTCACCATCCTGACGGTAACCTTCAATGCCGGCCCTTTCATAGAACGGACGCTTAAGAGTGTTGCATCCCAGACGTATTCAAATTTTGAATATTATATCATTGATGGTGCCAGCCGTGATCATACTCTGGCATTGTGTCAGACTTATGCCTCTGTCATAACTCAAATAATCAGTGAACCGGATAAAGGACTGTATGATGCGATGAATAAAGGTATACGTCTGGCCAAGGGAGATTATCTGATTTTTCTGAATGCAGGCGACCAGTTGAAAGATGCCAATACGCTGCAACAGGTAGCGGATGCAATCATGAGTAGTGGCGATATGTGGCCGGATGTGGTGTATGGCGAAACCGAAATTGTGGATGACAAGGATGAATTCGTAAGAATGAGACGTTTGTCTGCTCCGGAGGTGTTGGATTGGAAAAGTTTCCGTGATGGAATGCTGGTCTGTCATCAGGCATTTTGGGCTTCACGAGAGTTGGCTGCTGAGGAACTGTATGATTTGACCTATCGTTTCAGTGCTGATTTTGACTGGTGCATCCGCATCATGAAGCGCTCGACTCGGCTAATGAATACCCACCTTACCACCATCCGGTATCTTCAGGGAGGAATGAGCATCAAGAATCATCGTGCTTCCTTATTGGAGCGGCTCCGCATTATGGCCAAGCATTACGGATGGATGGCAACAATCGGGAAACATATCTGGTTTGTGGTCCGTGCTATAATCAGAAAATAATAAAGAGTCAATGGGTGAAACGCTAAAAGACAAGACCGCCAAAGGCATTTTTTGGGGTGGAATGAGCAATGGCTTGCAGCAGTTGCTTAATCTGGTTTTTGGCATTTTCCTCGGACGCTTATTGTTGCCCTCCGATTATGGAATGGTGGGCATGCTTACCATATTCTCGCTGATAGCCAGCAGCATTCAGGAAAGTGGTTTCACGGCGGCATTAGCCAACAAGAAGGAAGTTGCCCACCGTGATTTCAATGCTGTGTTCTGGTTTAGTGTTCTGGTAAGTGGCAGTTTATATCTTCTGCTTTTCGCTTGTGCTCCATATATTGCAGAGTTTTATCACACTCCGGAGCTGACAGCATTAGCCCGGTATCAGTTCATCGGATTCTTTATCAGTAGCTTAGGTACGGCTCATTTTGCCAAAATGTTCCGTGAGATGAAGGTAAAGCAACGTACCGTTGCCACATTTACAGCGCTTTGCATTTCCGGTGTGGTGGGAGTGACTTTAGCATTCTTAGGTTTCTCTTATTGGGGTATTGCCACTCAGAATATCTGTTACATTGTTATTACTACCAGTTTCTTTTGGTATTTTAGCGGATGGCGTCCTACTATGAGTTGGGATTTCGGTCCCATCCGCGAGATGTTTGGATTTAGCTGCAAGCTGTTGGTAACAAACATCTTCAATCATATAAACAACAATGTCTTTTCGGTGATATTGGGCAAGTTTTACAATGGGCAGACCGTGGGGTATTATAATCAGGGAAACAAATGGACAACCATGGGGCAGAACCTGATAACCGGTATGGTGAACAGTGTGGCTCAGCCTGTCCTGGCTCAGGTTCGTGAAGATAAGGACCGTCAGTGCCGAGTGTTCCGAAAGATGCTGCAGTTTACGGCTCTGGTGGCTTTCCCTGTCATGTTTGGACTATCGGCGGTATCGGTGGAACTGATAACCATCCTGATTACTGAGAAGTGGCTGGAGAGTGCATGGATTTTAAGTGTCCTATGTGTGGGAGGTGCCTTTTTGCCGATTACGAACCTTTATGCAAACCTGCTGATAAGTAAGGGTAAAAGCAACATATACATGTGGAATACCATTACTCTTAGTCTGCTGCAACTGCTCTTGCTGATTGCTCTGTATCCTTATGGGATTCAAACCATGTTGTACGCCTATGTGGCGTTGAACATCAGCTGGTTGCTGGTGTGGCATTTTTTTGTACAGCGTGAAATTCAACTGCCTCTATTACGTGCTTTGGGTGATATCTTACCCTTCTTGTTGGCTTCTTCTGCTGTGATGTGGACGACTGTTGAAGTATGCGATGCTATTGAGGATATCTACCTTCGTTTTGCGGGTAAGGTGATTCTGGCTGTTTTACTCTATGTGACTGTGATGTATGTAAGTAAGATGGCGATTTTCCGGGAGGCTTTAGCATATATGCTAAAGAAGAATAATCCTCAGGCCTAAACGGCTTGGGTATATGTGAATTTATGACTATATTTGCACAAACAAAAATTTTATACAATGAAAATCGTAGTATTAGATGGATTCGCTGCCAACCCAGGCGATATCAGCTGGGAACCCCTGCAGCAGTTAGGAGAGTGTGTGATTTATGACCGTACCAGTCCTGCAGAATTGATGGAGCGTGCTGCTGGTGCTGAAGTGTTGCTGACCAACAAGGTGATTATTTCTGCCGAGGCAATGAAGAATCTGCCTCAGTTGAAGTATGTTGGTGTGTTGGCTACCGGTTATAATGTAGTAGATATCAAGGCTGCAGCAGAATTGGGCATTGTCGTGACCAATGTTCCTGCATACAGTACTTATTCTGTAGCACAGATGGTATTTGCTCATTTGCTGAATATTACACATCATGTGGCTCACCATGCTGATGCAGTCCGTCAGGGCCGCTGGAGCAGCAATCCTGATTTCTGTTTCTGGGATTATCCTCTGATTGAGCTGATGGGCCTGAAGATGGGTATCGTAGGTTTGGGTAATACCGGTACTGCTACTGCCAAGATTGCCCAGGCTATGGGTATGGAGGTTTATGCTTATACCTCAAAGGCACAGGAACAGTTGCCTGAGGGTTTCCAGAAAAGTACCCTGGAGGATTTGTTCAAGGAGTGCGATGTGATCAGTTTGAACTGCCCATTGACCGAGAATACCAAACATCTGGTAAATGCAGAGCGTCTGGCCCTGATGAAGCCAACCGCCATCTTAATCAATACCGGTCGTGGACCATTGGTGAACGATCAGGATGTGGCAGATGCCCTGAATGAGGGACGCATCCAGGCATTTGCTGCCGATGTGATGACTGTTGAGCCTCCATCAGCTGATAATCCGCTGTTGAGCGCCAAGAATTGTTTCCTGACTCCACATGTGGCTTGGGCTACAACTGCAGCTCGTCAGCGACTGATGCAGATTGCTGTTGCAAATGTAAAGGCATTCCAGGACGGAAAACCACAGAATGTCATTAATTAAAAATAATTAATCCCTTTGCTATCCTAAAAAATACCCGTATCTTTGCGGCTCGAAATACAGTATAATTAGATATGGCACAAGAAGATGTTTTCAAGAAAGTCGTTTCTCACTGTAAAGAGTACGGCTTCGTTTTCCCATCAAGCGAAATCTATGACGGATTAGGCGCTGTTTATGACTATGGTCAGATGGGTGTTGAGATGAAGAATAATATCAAGCAGTACTGGTGGCAGAGCATGGTATTGCTGCACGAGAATATTGTAGGTATCGACAGTTGTATCTTTATGCATCCAACCATTTGGAAGGCATCAGGTCATGTTGATGCATTCAATGACCCATTGATTGACAACCGAGACAGCAAGAAGCGTTACCGCGCTGATGTGCTGATTGAGGAGCAGATTGCAAAGTACGAGGAGAAGGTAGAGAAGGAAGTGGCTAAGGCTGCTAAGCGCTTTAAGGAGAATTTCAACGAGGAGCAGTTCCGTACTACCAGTCCTAAGGTGCTGGAAATTCTGGCAAAGCGTGATGCATTGCACGAGCGTTTTGCAAAGGCAATGAACGCTACCGATTTGGAGGAGTTGCGTCAGATTATTCTGGATGAGGAGATTGTATGTCCTATCAGCGGTACCCGTAACTGGACTGAGGTTCGTCAGTTCAACCTGATGTTCTCTACCGAGATGGGTTCTACAGCAGATGGTGCAATGAAGATTTACTTGCGTCCTGAGACTGCACAGGGTATCTTCGTAAACTACCTGAACGTTCAGAAGACCGGCCGTATGAAGATTCCATTCGGTATTGCTCAGATTGGTAAGGCTTTCCGTAACGAGATTGTTGCCCGTCAGTTCATTTTCCGTATGCGTGAGTTTGAGCAGATGGAAATGCAGTTCTTCGTAAAGCCTGGTACTGAGTTGGATTGGTTCCCAAAATGGAAGGAAACCCGTCTGAAGTGGCACAAGGCTCTGGGTTTTGGTGACGATCACTATCGTTTCCACGATCATGAGAAGCTAGCTCATTATGCTAATGCAGCTACCGATATCGAGTTCCTGATGCCATTCGGTTTCAAGGAGGTTGAGGGTATTCACAGCCGTACCAACTTTGACTTGTCTCAGCACGAGAAGTATTCTGGCAAGCAGATTAAGTATTTCGATCCTGAATTGGGCGAGAGCTATGTTCCATACGTTATCGAGACCTCAATTGGTGTTGACCGTATGTTCCTGAGCGTAATGTGTGCTTCTTATAAGGAGGAGCAGCTGGAGAATGGCGAGACCCGTGTCGTTCTGGCATTGCCACCTGCATTGGCTCCTGTTAAGTTGGCTGTTCTGCCATTGGTTAAGAAAGATGGTCTGCCAGAGAAGGCACGTGAGATTGTTAACGACCTGAAGTTCCACTTCAACTGCCAGTACGATGAGAAGGATTCTATTGGTAAGCGTTATCGTCGCCAGGATGCTATTGGTACTCCATTCTGTGTAACCGTTGATCACGATACTCTGAATGACAATTGTGTTACCTTGCGTAACCGTGACACCATGCAGCAGCAGCGTGTATCTATTGACCAGTTGAACAGCATCATTGCTGATCAGGTTAGCTTGACTTCACTGTTGAAGAAATTGATGTAATATTGATATGAAGAAGTGTTTCTGGTTTTTTGTAGCGTTTCTGGGTCTTTCATTCATTGCCTGCTCCGAGACAGTGGAGATTGGTGAGTTTGAAGGCGACTGGGATCAGCGCAATTACACTTTCATAGATTCTCTGGCATCCATGGCCCGCTCTAATCAAGGAGAGGACGTGGGTCAATGGAAGGTCATGAGAACCTACAAGCAGAACGAGAGTGAATTCGTTGGTTCTACGGCAACAACTCAGGATTTTGTATATGCCAAGATCATTGAGAAAGGAAACGGTACTGAAAGCCCTCTTTTCACTGACTCTGTTCAGGTTCATTACCGTGGACGTCTGATTCCAACCGTATCTTATCCTATGGGTAAGGTGTTCGATCAGAATTTCTATGGTGAGCTGGATGCAGAATCAGCACAATGGGCTCCTTCAAGCACATTTGCTTGTAACGGTGTTATCGAGGGTTGGACCACCGCTTTGATGTATATGCACGAGGGCGATTACTGGAGACTGTATGTGCCTGAGGATTTGGCTTATAAGGCTGCAGGCTCGTCAGATGGTGGTGTTCCTGGATACTCTACACTAATCTTCGATGTCTATTTAAAGAAAATAAAAAAGGCGGCTCATTAAGAACCGCCTTTTTTAATAGATGATATATTCTTATTTCACGTTGCCAACCTTAATCAGGTATTCTGCAATCTGAACGGCATTCAGTGCTGCACCCTTCTTGATTTGATCGCCTACCAACCACAAGGTCAAACCGTTAGGATTTGACAGATCCTCACGTACTCGGCCAACATAAACGTCATCCTTTCCTGCCAGGAACAATGGCATTGGGTAAACCTTGTTGCTTGGGTCGTCCATCAACTGTACACCCTCACCCTCAGCCAGGGCCTTTTGTGCTGCCTCAACACTTACTGGGCTCTCGAACTCAATCCAAACAGCTTCGGAATGAGAACGCAATGATGGTACACGTACACACATGGCTGAACATGCAGCATCGGTATGCATAATCTTCTTGGTCTCGTTGAACATCTTCATCTCTTCCTTGGTGTATCCGTTATCCTGGAATACATCAATTTGAGGAATAACATTGTAGGCCAACTGATAAGCAAACTTGTTTACTGTTGCTGGTTTGCCATCCAGTACTTCACGATACTGCTGCTCCAACTCTGCCATAGCCGCTGCACCGGCTCCGCTGGCAGCCTGATAGCTGGCAACATGGATACGTTTGATGTGGCTCAGCTTCTCCAATGGCTGCAAAACCACTACCATCATGATGGTGGTACAGTTCGGATTGGCAATGATGCCGCGTGGACGAACCAATGCATCCTCTGCATTGCACTCAGGAACAACCAATGGAACATCTGCATCCATACGGAATGCGCTGGAATTATCAATCATAACCGCACCATACTTGGTGATGGTCTCTGCGAACTCTTTTGATGTGCCGGCACCTGCAGAGGTGAAAGCAATGTCAACTCCCTTAAAATCATCATTGTGCTGCAAGAGTTTTACTTCAATTTCCTTACCGCGGAAGGTGTATTTGGTACCTGCGCTACGGCTTGAACCAAACAGCAACAACTCATCCATGGGGAAATTTCTCTCTTCCAGAACGCGTAGGAATTCTTGTCCTACTGCACCACTGGCGCCCACAATAGCAACTTTCATCTTCTGTAAAATTAAATTGTTAGTAATCTTCTTCCTTAAAAACGAGTGCAAAATTATAACTTTTAATTGGAATTACTACGCTAATTGGTAAATTTTTAGTTATTTTGCATAGAAATTTAAAGATACCCTTGATGCACGAGCTGTTTCCCGCATTTCATTTGCCTATTCAGAACTCCACTTGGATTTTTTTCCTGGTGATTTGCATCATTCTTTTAGCTCCCATGTTTTTGAGTCGATTGCGTATCCCTCATATCATTGGTATGATATTGGCGGGTATTGTTATTGGTCCTTATGGCTTGGGAATTCTGGAACGGGACAGTAGTTTTGAACTGTTCGGCAATGTGGGTATTTTCTATATCATGTTTCTGGCTGGTCTGGAAATGGATTTGGAAGGTTTCAAACGGAATAGGGTGAATGGTATTCTGTTTGGCGTACTGACCTTCTCCATCCCTTTTGTTTCGGGTTTGCTGGTGGGACAGCATGTGCTGCATTTCAGCTGGTGGGCTTCCATGCTGATGGCTTGTATACTGGCTTCTCACACGCTGGTCAGTTATCCGATTGTAGGACGATATGGTGTGAACCGCAATCCGGTAGTGACCATTTCCATTGCTGCCACCATGGTGGCATTACTTACTTCCTTGGTGATTCTGGCGGCCATATCTGGTGTATTTCAAGGAAATAATGATTGGATATATTGGAGTTGGTTTGTGTTCCGCTGCCTGTTGTATTGTGTGATGGTGATAGTCCTGGTTCCATGGATATCCCGATTGTTCTTCCGTCATGTGGCGGATAATGTCATGCAGTTCACTTACGTACTGGCCGTGGTGTTCTTCTGTGGCGGTATGGCTGAATTCTGCGGTTTGGAAGGAATCTTCGGTGCGTTCCTGGCTGGTCTGGCTCTGAACCGTTTCATTCCTCATGTGTCTCCGCTGATGAACAGAATCGAGTTTGTAGGAAATGCATTGTTTATCCCTTATTTCCTGATAGGAGTGGGTATGCTCATCAATATCAGTTTACTGTTCCAGAATCTGTATACGGTTTGGGTGGTTATTGCAATGGTTGTAGCCGGTACGCTGTCTAAGTTGTTGGCTGCTTTTCTAGGAGCAAAACTTTTCCGCCGTACCAATGTGGAAGGATGGATGATGTTCGGACTCACGGAAGCTCATGCAGCAGGTGCATTGGCTATGGTGATGGTTGGTACCCGACTGGAGGTTTCGCCGGGTGTATATCTCATGGATGATGCTGTACTGAATGGTGTGGTGATGATGATTCTTTTCTCCTGTATCATCAGTTCATTGGCTACTGACTATGCTTCCCGTCGCATGGCTTTGGAGCAGGCCGATCAGAAAGAGGAACAAGGTGATGACGAGAAGATACTTATCCCAATGCGTTATCCGGATGTCATGCCGTCGTTGGTGAATATGGCCCTGATGATGCGTAATCCATCGTTGAACCGTGCGTTGATTGGTCTGACAGTGTCGGGTGATGACGAGAAGGGACAGATGGAACGCGCCCGCGGCAAACATCTGTTGGAACAGGCAGTCAAATTGTGCGAGGCGGCAGATGTTCCTATGCAGACTCATAGTCGGTTGGCTACCAATATCGCCAGTGGAGTACTGCATGCGCTTAATGAGACAGAATCGTCCGAACTGGTCATTGGTATGCACCACAAGCGTTCCATTGCTGATTCATTCTATGGCGCCTTGACCAAGAGCCTTTTGGCCGGTACTTTCCGTCAACTGATGATTGTCAAATGTCTGATTCCGGTGAATACCTTGCGCAGTATAAAGGTTATCGTTCCTCAGAGTGCAGAGTATGAAACCGGTTTTCACCGGTGGATTGACCGTTTGTCACGCATGGCTATTCAGTTGGGATGCCGTATCACGTTCTTCGGCCCTAAATTCACCAATGAGCGAATTGAGAATTATATCCAGAACAAGCATGATAATGTCCGGATGGCTTTTGAAAACATGGAGGATTGGGATGACCTGATGATGCTGACCTCTCAAGTACAGGAAGATCAGTTGTGGGCCTTTGTGATGGCACGCCCGGGCTCAATATCCTATCGTCCGGCATTTGAGGATTTACCTGATCAGTTGAAGTATTTTGCCGATGCCAGTGTGATGCTGATCTATCCGGACCAGTTGGGCGATCCTGGCCAGCAGCAGGTATCTTTTGTGGCACCTCGAGCACAGGCACAGCGTACATTGTATGCTACCATTATGGATTATGTGACTAAAAAGATTAGAAATTAATGATAGAGATAAAGAATATAACCAAGAGTTTCGGTTCCCTTCAGGTGCTTAAAGGCATCGACCTGACCATCGGCCGTGGCGAGGTGGTGAGTGTTGTTGGTCCTAGTGGAGCCGGCAAGACCACGCTTCTCCAGATTATGGGTACATTGGATAAGGCCGACTCCGGTAGTCTGGTCATCGATGGCGTTGAGGCTGGTGGGTTGAAACAGAAGGAGTTGTCGCGTTTCCGCAACCAGCATATTGGCTTTGTTTTCCAGTTCCATCAGTTGCTGCCCGAGTTCTCGGCATTGGAAAATGTGGAGATTCCGGCATTGATTGCAGGAGTTTCAGCCAAGGAGGCCCGCACCAGAGCCATGGAACTTTTGGAATATATGGGATTGTCTGACCGTGCTCATCATAAGCCAAACGAATTGTCTGGTGGCGAGAAACAACGTGTAGCGGTGGCCCGTGCTTTGGTGAATCATCCGTCTGTGGTACTTGCCGATGAACCATCCGGCAGTTTGGATTCTAAAAACAAGCAGGAACTGCATCAATTGTTTTTTGATTTGCGGGATAAGTATGGACAGACATTTGTAATTGTCACTCATGACGAGGAATTGGCACAGTTGACCGACCGTACCATTCGCATGAAAGATGGAAAAATTGTGGAGGAACAGGAATGATTGAATTAGGAAGAATGAATCGTTTGACGGTGGTAAAGACCGTTGATTTTGGTGTATATCTGGATGGCGGTGAGGAGGCAGGTGAAATTCTGTTGCCTACCCGTTATGTTCCCGAAGGATGTAAACCGGGTGATGAACTGGAGGTTTTCCTGTATTTGGATCAGGAGGAGCGTCTGATAGCGACGACTCTAACCCCAAAGGCCCAGGTGGGTGAGTTTGCTTACCTGAAAGTTAACTGGGTAAATCAGTTTGGTGCTTTTCTGGATTGGGGACTGATGAAGGACCTGTTTGTTCCTTTCCGTGAACAGAAAATGAAGATGCAGCAGGACCGCAGCTATATTGTCTATGTGTATATCGATGAGGAAAGTTATCGTATTGTGGCTACCGCCAAGGTTGACCGCTATCTCTCGCATCCGGAACCGGGTACATATAATAAAGGTGATGAGGTGAATCTGCTGATCCAGCAGAAGACCGACTTGGGATTTAAGGCTATTATTGATGGCCGCTTTACCGGTCTGCTGTATGACAATGAGGTGTTCCGTCCGTTACATACCGGTGATAAAGTGAAGGCCTATATAAAGAATGTTCGCGAGGATGGAAAGATTGACCTTGAACTGCAGAATCAGCATGGTCAGGCTTCGGTGCTGGGATTTGCTCAGCAGTTGCGTGAGTATCTGGAGCAGCATGGTGGTCATACCCCATTCAATGACAAAAGTGATTCGGACGCCATTTATGCCGAGTTTGGTGTAAGCAAGAAAGTGTTCAAGCGTGCTGTGGGTGATTTGTACAAACACCGTCTGATTACCCTGGAAGATGGAATTACACTGGTTAAGAAATAAAAAAATAAAGGTCTGCAAATCTGCAGACCTTTTATTTTTTTCTTATGCGTTGGTACGCTTCTCAGCGATACGAGCCTTCTTACCAGTCAGGTTACGCAGGTAGTACAGCTTAGCGCGACGTACCTTACCAACCTTGTTCACCTCAATGCTCTCGATGTTTGGAGAGTCGATAGGGAAGATACGCTCTACACCTACGGTACCAGACATCTTACGAACGGTGAAGCGCTTCTTGTTCTGGTGACCAGCGATCTTGATTACAACACCACGATACAGCTGGATACGCTCCTTGTTACCCTCGACGATTTTGTAAGCTACGGTAATGGTATCACCTGCCTTGAACTTTGGGAATTCCTTGCCAGTAGCAAATGCTTCTTCAGCAATTTTAATTAAATCCATTTTATAAAAACTTATTAAATTGTTGTGTCGTTCAACATTGGCATATCAGGTTACTCTTCCCATGACAGCGACCAATGCGAAAGCGGGTGCAAAGTAACGACTTTTTTTGCTTTTATCAAAACTTCTGCCGCTGATTTTTACTAATCTTGCTCATTTTCTGCAAGAAACAAAAAATCCCCGCCAAACTGGCGGTGATTTTTTATCTTTTTTATTTAACCCTCGGTGATAGCACCTGATGGGCAAGCGTCAGCACATGTACCGCAATCCAGACAAGCATCTGGGTTGATTGAATACTTTTCGCCCTCAGAAATAGCACCTGCTGGGCACTCGTCGATGCAAGTTCCGCATGCAACGCAGTCGTCACCAATTACGTAAGCCATAATGATATAAATTTAAATTATTAGTTAGTTATGTTTATATTCCTATGCAAAGATACAGATTTTTGTCAATCTAGAAATAAATTTTGAACTTTTTTAGGGCATCGGCCCCCTAAAATATGTTTTTTTATTTCTTAAACCAACTTTGCGCAGCACTCCTTGATGCGTTTCATGGCTTCAACGATGTTCTCATCGCTGGTAGCATAGCTCATGCGGAAGCACTCAGGACTACCGAATGCGTCACCACCTACTGTGGCTACATGACCTTCTTCCAACAAGTACATGGCAAAGTCCATAGAGTTGTTGATGACACGGTCACCACACTTCTTACCGTAGAATGAAGAGCACTTAGGGAACAGATAGAAAGCACCCTTAGGGTCGTTGACTTCCATGCCTGGAATTTCTTTGGCCAACTTTACAATCAGGTTCTTTCTGCGCTCAAATGCCTGACGCATCATCTCTACAGGCTCCTGGGTGCCAACATAAGCGGCAACTGCAGCCATCTGACTTACAGAACAAGGACCGCTGGTGTACTGACCCTGCAGCTTGTTGCAACCCTTTACAATCCATTCTGGAGCAGCAATGAAGCCGATACGCCAACCTGTCATGGCATAAGCCTTTGAAACACCATTGATGATAACGGTCTGCTCCTTCATGTCTTCGAACTGGCAGATGCTTTCGTGACGACCCACATAGTTGATATGCTCGTAAATCTCGTCAGCAATAACGATAACGCGAGGATACTTAACCAGAACATCGGCCAAACCACGCAACTCCTCCTTGGTGTATACAGAACCGGTAGGGTTAGAAGGAGAGCACAGAATAAGTGCACGGGTATTTGGGGTAATTGCAGCCTCCAACTGAGCTGGAGTGATCTTGAAATCCTGTTCAATACCAGCCTCAACAATGACTGGAGTACCATCAGCCAACTTTACCATCTCGGTATAAGAAACCCAGTATGGAGCAGGTACAATAACCTCGTCACCCTTATTTACCAATGCCATGATGACATTGCAGACACTCTGCTTGGCACCGTTAGAACACAGAATCTGAGAAGGCTGGAAGTCCAGTCCGTTCTCGTTCTTCAGTTTGGCAACGATGGCGTTCTTCAGTGCTGGATAGCCAGGGACTGGAGAATAACGTGAGAAGTTGTCATCGATAGCCTTCTTGGCTGCCTCCTTGATATGGTCGGGAGTGTTGAAGTCTGGCTCGCCTACACTCATGTTAATAACATCGATGCCCTGAGCCTTCAGTTCCTGGCTCTTCTGTGACATCATCAAAGTCTGTGACTGTGCCAAACGGCACAAACGATCTGAAAGTGTATTCATTTTATTCTATATATGTTTTTCGTTATAAATGCAATGTATGTCCCATGCGCACCTGCTTGGTCTTCAGGTAATTCTCGTCGTACTGTGTAGGAGCCACCTCAATAGCCACATTCTCCACAATCTCCAAGCCGAAAGCCTCCAGACCTACGCGCTTTACCGGATTGTTGGTGAGCAGACGCATCTTGCGTACGCCCAGTTTCTGCAGAATCTGCGCACCGGTTCCGTATTCACGCTCGTCGGCCTTGAATCCCAGATGCAGGTTGGCATCTACGGTATCCATGCCCTGCTCCTGCAGTTTGTAGGCGCGAATCTTATTCATCAGTCCTATGCCGCGGCCTTCCTGGCTCAGGTACAGAATTACACCTTTGCCTGCTTTCTCTACTTCCATCATGGCGCGATGCAGCTGCTCGCCACAGTCGCAACGCTGACTTCCGAAGATGTCACCGGTCATGCAGGATGAATGAACGCGCACCAGGACAGGCTCGTCTGGTTCCCATGTACCCTTGATCAGTGCCACATGCTCCAGACCGTTGCTTAATTGGCGGAAAGGAATCAGGCGGAAATGGCCATACTGGGTCGGCATATCTACTTCTACTCCCTGCTCAACCAGGCTTTCTTTTTGCAGACGGTAAGCAATCAGGTCGCGGATGGAAACCAGTTTCATGTTGTGCTTGTCAGCAACTACTTTCAGCTCTGGTAAACGAGCCATGGTACCATCTTCGTTCATGATTTCCATCAGAGCTGCTGCAGGGTACAAACCTGCCAAACGCGCAAAGTCGATAGCAGCTTCGGTATGTCCGGCTCTGGCCAGTACTCCGTTATCCTGTGCGTACAGCGGATTGATGTGCCCTGGACGGCCAAAAGTGGCTGGAGTAGAGTTTGGGTCCGCCAATGCCAGAATGGTTGCTGCGCGGTCGGCAGCAGAAACTCCGGTAGAGCAGCCTTCCAGCTTGTCGACAGTTACAGTGAATGGAGTACCCAGAATGCTGGTGTTATCACCAACCTGATGAGGAAGATCCAGTTCCTTGCAGCGGGCATTGGTGATAGGAGCACACAATAATCCGCGGGCATTTTTTAGCATGAAATTCACTTTCTCTGGGGTGATTTTCTCGGCTGCGATGATGAAGTCACCCTCATTCTCGCGGTCTTCATCATCCACAACGATAATGAATTCACCTGCCTTGAAGGCTTCTATGGCCTCCTCAATGGTATTCAATTTGATTTTATCCATATGGGGTTAATTGTTTATTATCTTATTGATTTGTGTCTGAATAATTTCTTTACTCTTGATAATCTGGCGCATATCGCGCAATAGCCTGATCCTGTATCGCCATATTCTGAAATAGAGGAAAGCACCCACTGGCAATACTATGCCGGCTATGGCGTTTTTCCATCGGGTGGCAAACGGGCTGGTGTGAGCGTGTGCATCCAGTACCGGCAATTCGTTCAATTCACCAACAATAATCTTGTTCCGGCTGTTGCCTAATTCCAGAATAATCTGCTCCAGGTTGTTGCTGATCTGCTGAACGGCCTCGTCAGGCTCATTGCGCCAGAACAGTTTCAGGTAGCTTGGCGGTTTGAGCAAGTGAGCCTGCTCAGCATAGTTGCGGCAGTTGACTTCCAATTCATCCAGTCGGGTTTGGATACCTGAATAATCCGGTGTCTCGATAATGACTTCCTTCAGTGTGATGGCACGATGAGAGCGGATACCGAATATACGTTGGAAGAAATTCTTGTAAGCATCGATGTTGAATACCGTAGAATCCTGGTTTGACTTATAAGTCAGGAATATGCCGACAGGAGCCAGGATGATGGTACTCAGCCACATACCAATCCAAACCGGAATCTGCAAGGAGATGGCCTGGCGGTATGCCGTGTTATCAATGATGTAATAAATGATGAAGATGATAACCGAGATGATGACAGGCATACCCAATCCTCCTTTGCGGATGATGGCGCCCAATGGTGCTCCGATGAAGAAGAATACCAGACAAGCAAGTGACAACGAGAATTTCCGGTGCCATTCTGCCCAGTGTCGAGCTATCAGTCTTTCGTTTTCGCGGATGACAAGTTGCTTGAACTCCAGATCACGGCTGGCATTGGAAACCTGTCGCATGGCGCTTTGAACAATGTCCTGTCGGCCGTTTCGGCGAGCACGTTCCATCAGCGTGTCAAAAGGTTCGTTTGTTACCTTTTTCTTCTTAACTTCTTCCGCATTCTCCTGTTCTTCATCCGGATTGATGGGCTTGATATTTGTGCCCGCTTCACTTGGATTCAAGGACAGCGCTCCGAATTCATCACCCTGAATCAGCGAGATGTTTAAATCGCGGTAGTAGGTTGTTCCAAGGCTATCCACCTGAACATTCATCGAATCGATATCCGCCTGAATCTGTGTCATGCCTTTAGTGCTGCTGTTGCTGCTCAGGAATGAGGCATCCTGCATCTGAAATCCGGTATTGAAGTCGATGATGGTCTGTTTGTATTTGAATGTCTCTCTACGGTAAGGCACATGAATAGCACCTGCGTTCATATTCTGCAGATTCTCGAACTGCTCACCGCTGTACAGACTCAGCACCAGGTGCTGCTTGTCGGCACTCATATCCAGACGGCCGCTATCAGCCAGAATGATGCGTGCATTCTCGAAGCCTTCACCCAAGGTGTAGATCATTACATCCTTCAGCATGCCGGTGTTCTGGTCTTTATGCTTTACGTACACATTGTATCCCTGTATCTCATTGTAGAAGGCACCCTCGGGAATTTCCAGTTCCGGAGAGGTCTGTTTCATACTCCAGATCAGGGTATATAGCTTGATGTAGGATGCAGGGCCTATGACATTCTGGAAATAGAAGGACATGCAAGACAGGAAGACCACAATGACAATCAGCGGACGGAAAATCTTAATGAGGGAAATGCCTGCTGCACGGATGGCCAGAAGCTCAAGCCGCTCACCCATATTTCCAAAACTGATCAAGGCGGCCAGCAGAATAGCCAGTGGCAGTGACATTGGGATCAGGGTCAGTCCTGAATAGAAAAAGAATTTGGCCAATACGTCAAAAGTCAGACCTTTACCGATTAGCTCGTCCACGTATCTCCACAGGAATTGCATCATGAACACGAATAGGCAAACGAAGAAAGTGCCTGCAAATAGCAGACAGAAATTCTTGATGACATAAATGTCCAGTTTCTTGATGCCCAACATGAAAATACGTTACTTTTGTTTCAAGATGCAAAAGTACTATATTTTTTGCAGAGCGGCGAAGGATTAGCAGTTTTTATATTTTATAAAGAGGTTATGAGTGGTATAATAGGAAAAATAGGCCTGCGTTTTGCTATTTTTTTGCTGAAAGATTTGCAGAATGAAAAAAAACACTTACCTTTGCATCCGCAATCAAGCAATGATTGATGGCGGGATAGCTCAGCTGGTTAGAGCGCATGATTCATAATCATGAGGTCCCCGGTTCAATCCCGGGTCCCGCTACCTGATAAAAAAACACTTACGAATCTCCGTAAGTGTTTTTTTTGCCTGCGAAAACATTGCGAAAACAAGGCTCAGTCGAAAAACAGTGGGGCAAAGCTCCCGAGATTACTATTGTCAAGTTTACCAAGTTTGCTATCAGAATGGTTTGGCCATCTGAATACCGCTAAATACCGCTAGGGCTGTGTATACAAATGAGTCGTTGGTAGTTGTTCTACCAATCCAGCAGCCAGAAGTACTTGCAACGGGGATTTTCATGCTGGATTGGCAAAGAATCAGCCTGTTTTGGCCATTTTTCGTGCCAATCGTGCATGAAAATAGACCCTGTGTGGTATTATGACTGCTGGATTGGCAATCAAGGAGAAATTGTATTCAAAAAGAGCCCTGAGATCGACTCACCCGATAATCAGTGGGAGCTGAAGGCCTTAGTTCATTGACTTATCGTTGACAACTACCAGTTCTCTCACTGTCTTCCTGTTCAGCGTTTCAGCCTGAAAGACCGCAGGAGCAGGCCATGGAGCGACAGTCCGCACAGCACCCTTCCGTCATGCAAAACCTGTATCCAAAATGATATCAGCAATCCCCACTAAATTTCGACTGAGCCGTCTTTATTACTTCCTTGTAGGCATCCTCCTGGCCGGAAACGTGAACTGAAAGATCAATCGTTGCAGCACACAGCCAGAAGTTCGCATCATAGCACGAACCCATGCCCTCGGCAGCATCCTCAACCACGGGAATGCCGTACAGAGCCACCGGCACAATAGCCTTGGGGTACTTGCCCGTCACAGCCTTACGCTCCAGGATAGCCTTCTCCAGCAGCACGGGGTCCATGTTCCAGGTCTCAGGCTCGCTTCCTATGAACATATCAGATTGGAAAACGCACGTCAAGGCATGGAAATTGGACAGTTACCCGCGAATAAACCAACCGTAAATGCTATACAGCACTACCAGAATCCGCATTGAAATCCGCATAGAACTGATTCCGTCTCGTCTTCAGCTCCGTTATCGATTGGTAAAGGAAATAACATTG